>PWIZ01000273.1 GCA_003560175.1 Halomonas sp.
CCGGGGGAGGCTGTACAATGCGCGCCCTACATTCCCTGCCCCGCGCCTAGGGTACTTGATAGAAACGTGTACATAGGTGCGTACATATCAGTGAGACACACCTCATGAGCACGACCGCTAGAAATTCAGACGTCAACAATCTGCGCAACATCGCCATCATCGCCCACGTTGACCACGGCAAGACGACTCTGGTCGACAAGCTTCTCAGCCAATCCGGCACCCTGGACCGCAAGGCCGAGGGACAGGAGCGCGTCATGGATTCCAGTGACCAGGAGAAGGAGCGCGGCATCACCATCCTGGCCAAGAACACGGCCATTCAATGGCAGGACCAGTCCGGTCAGGATTATCACATCAACATCGTCGACACGCCGGGACACGCCGATTTCGGTGGTGAAGTCGAGCGCGTAATGTCGATGGTCGACTCCGTGCTGCTCCTGGTCGATGCCGTCGATGGTCCCATGCCGCAGACTCGCTTCGTCACTCAGAAGGCCTTCGCCCAGGGTCTGAAGCCCATCGTGGTGGTCAACAAGGTCGACCGTCCCGGCGCACGACCCGACTGGGTCATCGACCAGATCTTCGACCTGTTCGATAACCTCGGCGCCACGGATGAGCAGCTCGACTTTCCGATCATCTACTGCTCAGCGCTGAATGGCGTTGCCGGCATGGATCCGGAAGAGCTGGCCGACGACATGTCGCCGATGCTCCAGTCCATCGTCGACATCGTCGAGCCTCCCAAGGTTGAACTCGACGGTCCGTTCCAGATGCAGATCTCGGCGCTGGATTACAACAGCTATGTGGGCGTTATCGGCCTGGGCCGCATCAAGCGTGGCGCGGTCAAGCCCAACCAGCAGATCAGCGTGATCGGCGTGGACGGCAAGGTACGCAAGGGCAAGATCGGCCAGGTGATGACTCACATGGGCCTGGAACGCGTGCAGACCAATGAGGCCACCGCCGGCGACATCGTCTGCGTGACCGGCATCGATGACCTCTCCATCTCCGATACGCTGTGCGACCCGGCCAAGGTCGAGGCATTGCCGCCGCTGTCGGTGGATGAGCCCACCGTCTCCATGTCCTTCCAGGTCAACGATTCGCCATTCGCGGGCAAGGACGGCAAGTTCGTCACCAGCCGCAACATCAAGGATCGGCTGGACCAGGAGCTGATCCACAACGTGGCGCTGCGCGTCGAGCAGGGCGAGACCCCCGAGAAGTTCAAGGTTTCCGGCCGCGGCGAACTGCACCTGTCGGTGTTGATCGAAACCATGCGTCGCGAAGGCTTCGAGCTTGCCGTCGGCCGCCCCGAGGTGATCATCCGCGAGATCGACGGCGTCAAGCAGGAGCCGTACGAAGAGGTCATCATCGACTGCGAGGAGCAGCATCAGGGCGCCATCATGGAGGAGCTGGGCTACCGCAAGGGCGAGCTGACCAACATGCATCCCGACGGCAAGGGCCGCGTGCGCCTGGACTTCATCATCCCGGCTCGCGGCTTGATCGGTTTTCGCGGCCAGTTCCTGACCATGACCTCCGGCACCGGCATCCTCACCAGCCGCTTCGACCACTACGGCCCGCTCAAGCCCGATGCCTCCATCGAGCGTCGCAACGGCGTGCTGGTATCGATGGTCGACGGCAAGGCGCTGGCCTATGCGCTGTTTGCTCTTCAGGAGCGCGGCAAGCTGATCATCGATCACGCGACCGAGGTCTACGAAGGCATGCTGATCGGCATCAACAACCGTGCCAATGACATGGTGGTCAACCCGACCAAGGGCAAGAAGCTCGACAACATGCGCTCCACGGGTAACGACGAGAACATCGTCCTGACCCCGCCGGTGAAGTTCAGCCTGGAGCAGGCCATCGAGTTTCTTGACTCCGATGAGCTGGTTGAGGTGACGCCGCACCACATCCGGCTGCGCAAGAAGCACCTGACCGAGAACGAACGCAAGCGCGCCAGCAAGAAGTAAGGCCGCCGCCACGTCTGACGACGCCCGCCCGGGAGCTCCCCGCGGCGGGCGTCGTCGTTGTCGGCCCCGGGATCTTCTATGCTGGTAGCCATATCGCCCGCCAACCCGACAAGGAGAACCCGCATGCACAAGCACGTGGAATGGGACGACCCCGGCGCCGACAGCGTGATGCGCCACTTCGAGAAGGACCCTATGGGCCACAGCGACCCGGGAGCCGGTGATATCCTCTCGGCGCGCTACCAAGGCGCCGTGGTGCGGGTGAAGGTGGCGGCCTACGTGGAGAGCACCAGCATCGGCGAGGTGGCGGCGATCATCGCCATCAACAACGGCCGGCGGATGAAGTCCCACGGTAAGCTCACCCTGGGCGACACCGTCCGCCTGCCCGACGCGGCTCGCGCCCTGGAGCCACGCATCGGCCAGGCCCAGGAAGAAGAGGACGACGGCGAAGTCGAGGGCGAGAACTAGGAGCGCTAGTCGATAGCGACATCATCGACGAACTTAACGGCCGATAAACGCTTGGTGGCTGGCTCCCGACCGCGTTTTCCCGCAAAGTTGCGGCACGGGCCCTCTGGGCCACCCGATTCGCGTTCTGGAGCCTTCATGAGCACTCACAACGTCTGGACCCACAAGGGGACCTTCCTGCTGGCCGCCGTCGGCTCGGCGGTGGGTCTCGGCAACCTGTGGCGCTTCCCCTACCTCACCGGCGAGAACGGCGGTGGCGCCTTCATCCTGGTCTACGCCCTGACCATCTTCGCCGTGGGCATTCCGATCCTGATCGCCGAGACCATGCTCGGCCGCAACAGCCGCCGTAGCCCGATCATGGGCATGCGCTTCCTGACTCGCACCCACAACACTTCGCGGGCCTGGGAATCCATCGGTTGGCTGGGGGCCGCCTCCGCCTTTCTGATCCTGAGCTTCTACTCGGTGATCGCCGGCTGGGCGATCCACTACACCTGGCAGATGCTTACCGGCTCACTGGCCGGCGCCGATGCCGCGACCATCGGCGCCGGCTTCGACGCCCTGCTCGCCTCGCCCGCCCTGCTGACCCTCTACCACACCCTGTTCATCGTCGCCTCGGGGCTGATCGTCGGCATGGGCATCCACAAGGGCATCGAGAGCGGGCTGCGCATCATCATGCCGGCATTGTTCGTCATCCTGCTGATTGTGCTGGCCTACGGCGTGGCCAACGGCGACTTCGCCGCCGCGGCCAGCTTCCTGTTCACCTTCAACCTCGCCGACCTGAGCCTCGAGGGCTGGCTGGCCGCCATGGGCCAGTCGTTCTTCACCCTGAGCCTCGGCATGGGCGCGATCATGGCCTACGGCGCCTACATGTCCAGCGAGATCTCGCTGACCCGCACCGCCATCGCCATCGCCATCGTCGACACCGCCGTGGCCATGGTGGCGGGACTGGCCATCTTCTCGCTGGTGTTCGGTGCCGACCTGAGCCCGGGTCAGGGCCCCGGTCTGATGTTCGTCACCCTGCCGCTGGCCTTCGCCGAGATGCCCTTCGGCGCGCTGGTCGGCGGTGTCTTCTTCATCCTGGTGCTGGGCGCTGCGATCAGCTCCTCCATCTCGCTGATCGAGCCGGTGGCCGCCTTCCTGGTCGAGCGCTTCGACCTCACCCGGCCCCAGGCCGTGTTCGCCATGGTGATGGCCAGCTGGGCGCTGGGCCTGCTCACCGTGGCCAGCTTCAACGTCTACGCCGAGGGCACGATCTTCCACACTCTGTTCGGGCGCAGCGCCTTCGACTTCATCGAACTGCTCACCAACATCTTCATGCCCCTGGGCGGCCTGCTGATCGCCCTGTTCGCCGGCTGGGCGCTGACCCACTCGGAGGTCATGAAGGAGATGCGCACCAACGAGACCTGGTTCACCATCTGGCGCCTGCTGGTGCGCTTCGTCGCTCCGGCGGCGGTGGCTTTCGTCTTCCTGCGCGCCATTCCCCAGGTGGAGGGCTACCTGATCCCCGCCATCGGTGCTCTGGTGATCGTCGGCGCCTTCGCCGCCGGCCGCACCTTTCTGGTAGACGACAGCCAGGAGCAGTAGCGGTATCGCCGCCGCCCCGGGCGGTGGCGTCCGCCAGCGCGTCCACTGACGCCAGACATAAAAACAGCCATAAAACCGCGGACACTGCCATGGCATCCATGATCGACGTGCGACACGTCCACAAGGCCTTCGGCGGCCTCAGGGTCATCAACGACTGCTCGCTATCGGTGGAGGCGGGCTCCATCACCGGGCTGATCGGCCCCAACGGCGCCGGCAAGTCGACCCTGTTCAACATCATCGCCGGCGCCCTGCCGCTGGACAGCGGCCAGATCCTGCTCGATGGCGAGGAGATCACCAACCGCCCCGCCAACGAGCTGTTCCACAAGGGGCTCTTGCGCACCTTCCAGATCGCCCACGAGTTCTCCCAGATGACCGCCCTGGAGAATCTGATGATGGTGCCGCCCGCCCAGGCGGGCGAGAGCCTCTTCAACGCCTGGCTGAAGCCGGGGCGGGTTCGGCAGGAAGAGGTGGTGGTGCGCCGCCGCGCGCTGGAGGTGGTCGACTTCATTGGCTTGCGCCACGTGCGCAACGAACTGGCCGGCAACCTCTCCGGCGGCCAGAAGAAGCTGCTGGAACTCGGCCGCACCATGATGACCGACGCCCGGGTGGTACTGCTCGACGAGATCGCCGCCGGGGTGAACCGCACCCTGCTCGGCGACCTGGTGGCGAACATCGAGCGGCTCAACCGCGAGCTGGGCTACACCTTCCTGGTCATCGAGCATGACATGGAGATGATCGCCCGGCTCTGCGACCCGGTGATCGTGCTCGCCCAGGGCAGCGTGATGGTGGAAGGCACCATCGCGGAGATCCAGAGCAACCCCGAGGTCATCGAAGCCTATTTTGGCTCCGCATAACAATAACCTGGAGATTGCACCACGATGCCACTCCTAGATGCGCGCGACGTCCACGGCGGGTACGGCGGCATGAACATCCTCAACGGGGTGAACATGACCATCGAGGCCGACGAGATCGGCGTGATCGTCGGCCCCAACGGCGCCGGCAAGTCCACCATGCTCAAGGCCGTGTTCGGCCTGCTCAGCGTCACCCAGGGCGAGATCCTGCTGCGCGGCGAGCCAATTCACAATCTGCCCCCCAACAAGCTGGTGCAGAAGGGCATGGGCTTCATCCCCCAGGAGAAGAATGTCTTCCCGAGCCTCACGGTGAAGGAGAACCTGGAGATGGGCGCCTTCCTCAAGCCGCAGAATACCCGGCGGATGCTCAAGCAGATCTATGACTTCTTCCCGCCACTCTTTGACAAGCGTCACCAGCCCGCTGGCGAGCTCTCCGGCGGACAGCGTCAGATGGTCGCCATGGGCCGAGCGCTGATGGCCGAGCCCAGCCTGCTACTGCTCGATGAGCCCACCGCCGGCCTCTCGCCCCTCTACATGAACGAGATCTTCACCCAGGTGAAGCAGATCAACGCCGCCGGCGTCGGCATCCTGATGGTCGAGCAGAACGCCAAGCAGGCGCTGGCCATCGCCGATAAGGGCTTCGTGCTGGCCGCCGGCCAGAACCGCTTCACCGATACCGGTGCCGCCCTGCTGGCGGACCCGGAAGTCGCCAGAAGCTTCCTGGGTGGCTGAGGGACAGGAGAACCACCGTCGTGAATGAACTCGTCTTCTTCATCAACAACGTCGTGATCGCCGGCAGCGTGACCGGCTCGATCTACGCCATCGGCGCCATCGGCGTGACGCTGATCTTCAGCATCATGCGCTTCGCCCATTTCGCCCATGCCGACATGATGACCTTCGGCGCCTTCATGGTGCTGCTGCTAACCGCCGCCTTTCCGGGGGTGGGAGCGGTCGTGGGGCTGCCCACACCGGTGGTCATGCTGCCGCTGGCCATGGTGCTCACCGCTCTGCTCGCCGTGGGCATCGACAAGGTCTTCTACAAGCCGCTGCGCGCCCACGGGGTCAAGCCCATCGTGATGGTGATCGCCTCGCTGGGGGTGACCCTGATGCTGCAGGGGCTGATCCGTCTGTTCGCCGGCACCAGCGGCCAGAGCCTCTACATGGCCGGCGAGCGCAAGGAGATCTACCGCCTCGCCCTGCCCTTCGAGGAGGTTCGCGCGCTGATCGTGATCACCGAGCCCCAGATCATCCTCTTCGTGCTGACCTTCGCCTGCGTGGTGGGCCTGCACCTCTTCCTCAGCCGCTCGCGGCTGGGCAAGGCGATGCGCGCCATGTCCGACAACCCCGACCTGGCCCGGGCCTCGGGGATCAACACCAACGCCATCGTGGCGGTAACCTGGGTGATCGCCGGGGGGCTGGCCGCCATCGCCGGCACCCTGCTGGCCCTGGACGTCACCTTCAAGCCCGACCTCAGCTTCTTCCTGCTGCTGCCGATCTTCGCCGCGGCCATTGTCGGTGGCGTGGGTCACCCCTACGGCGCCATCGCTGGCGGCTTCGTGGTGGGCTTCGCCGAAACCCTCGCAGTGTTCAACTGGGCGGTGCTCCTGAGGCCCATCGCCCACCACTTCCCCGAGTGGCTGGAGCTGCCGCGCAACCTGGCCTTCGTGGGCACCGAATACAAGATCGTGGTGCCCTTCTTCATCCTGATCGCCATCCTGGTGTGGCGACCCACCGGCATCTTCAAGGGCAAGGTGATCTGATGAGCACACAAGACAAGCAGCGCGAGGATTTGGTCGCCACACCGTCGCGTTTCCCGCTGCGCGAGGTGATGCTGTTCACCGCCCTGTTGGCGGCCATCCTCGGCATCTAC
>PWIZ01000372.1 GCA_003560175.1 Halomonas sp.
CGAATCGCCGAGTTTCGTTTCCCACCGCTGGTGATCGCCGTTGGCGTCTCGGGCAGCGGCAAGAGTCGCTTCACGTCTGGACTGGTCAGCCGGCTGGGGGCGATCCGCGTCTGCTCCGATGCTGAGCGGCGGCGTCTCCACGATCTGCCTCAAGACTTGACCTATCCACAGGATCCGGCGGTGTCGCCGGCTGTGGGTATCTTCGGTGAGGTCGCCACCGAGCGAACCTACCGCCATCTGGCGAGCTGTGCGGGAACCCTGCTGGATGCCGGCATCCCGGCCTGCATTGACGCCACCTGCCTGAAGGGCTGGCAGCGCGACCTGCTGCGGCAGCAGGCCGAGGCCCGCGGCCTGCCCTGCCTGATGATCAGTTTCGAGGCAGACGTGGCTACGCTGAGGCGTCGCATCGAGAAGCGCGCCCGCTGTCAGGGCGTCGAAGTGGCTGTCAGCCTAGCGCTACTCGATCATCAACTTGTCGAGTTGGAGCCCTTCGGTGATGAGGAACGCCTTCACCTGGTTCATCTGGACACCACTGCGGATAACGCCGCGGAGGCGCTGGTCGACCTCATCGAGGAGCACGTGAAGCTGGGATGAGTCACCCGGTGTGTTCAGCTCAGGCCTCTTGTCTTGCCGGTTTCGCGTCGTAGGTGCTTCTGATCGGGAGGGGGCGGCACACCCAGGTTATGGCGTGCCCAGTTGACGGCCTGGATGCGATTGTGGACATCGATCTTTCGAAAGATGTTGTAGAGATGTGACTTGACGGTGTGCTCGCTGACGAAGAGACGGTCGGCGATCTCGCTGTTCGAGGCACCCGAGCCGAGCAAGCCGATGATTTCCAGCTCCCGGTGAGTGAGCCCACAGACGGGCCGGTATGAATTGAGCTGCTGGCGCCGCAGGAAAGAGATCATGCGGGTCATCAGCGATCGTGACATCCATAGCTCACCGGCCGTCAGCGCCTGCAGCCCCTTGCAGATCATCTCCAGGCTGTCACTGCGGTAGAAGACACCCTGCAGGTGGATGGCCGAGAGGGTCTGTATCGCTTGATCTTCGTCCTTGAGGTTGAAGGCAGCCAACGATAGACGCTCGTCCTCCATGGCTCTGGCATGCCACTTCTGCATGAGTTCTTCGCTAATATGGTCAACATCCAGCAGAATCAGGGTGGGCAGGATCTCCTCAGGCTTCCATTCGCTGCCAGGCGGCAATACGGTGATCGTGCAAGCCACATGCTGGTGGAGGTAGTCGATGAAAAGTTGACACTGGGGACTGTTGGCCGTGACCAGGAGCAGCAGGTTCCTGCTTTGATCCATGTTTGCCTTCCTTGAAATGGTAGCCAGTAGGCTTAGCCTCGGACATGGGATGGCTAATCTCGATTTATCACTTTGAAGCCTGGGCCATTTTGTAAGTTTTCGTTACTAACGATTGGTTATAAAAAAATGCTTTTAATTCTTTATAGCTTTTAAATATCAATAGGTATAAGTAAATCAGGTGCTTGCCCAGCCAGAGTCGTGTTGGAGAGGCCCCTTCCGTGAGGAAAAATCAGTCTTAAATGATGGCATTCGTCACACTCTCACCCGCAGCGAGGTGAAGTAGTCCCCGAAATTCGGCCCAGCCGTTTCCTGATTCTCCTTGCTGGCCCTAGAATGGTAGGCCATGAATCGCCAGGCCAGGAGCGCCCAACATGACCTCGACCCCCCTGATCCTCGCCAGCGGCAATGCCGGCAAACTGCGCGAGTTCCACCAGCTACTGGCGCCGCTGGGCTTCGATGTCAGGCCCCAGGCCGAGTATGACGTTCGCGAGGTGGAGGAGACCGGCCTGACCTTCATCGAGAACGCCCTCCTGAAGGCGCGTGAGGCGAGCCGGATCAGTGGTCTGCCCGCTCTGGCCGATGATTCGGGGCTGGAGGTCGATGCGCTGAACGGGGCTCCCGGGATCTACTCCGCACGCTTCGCCGGAGAGCCGAGGAGCGATGCGCGCAACAACGCCCGGCTGCTGGAGCGTCTGGAGGAGGTTCCCGAGGGGCAGCGTACTGGACGCTACTGGTGCATGTTGGTCTATCTTCGCCATGCCGAGGACCCGGTACCGCTGATCGTGCAGCGCAGTTGGGAAGGTGAGATCCTGGCTCATCCCCGCGGTGAGGGTGGCTTCGGTTACGACTCGCTTTTCTGGCTCCCAGCGCAGGCGATGAGCGTGGCCGAACTCCCGGCCGAGGAGAAGAATCGTCTGAGTCACCGCGGGCGCGCCCTCCGTGCCCTGGTCGAGGCGCTGGGCGGGGCCCACAAGCCGCGATGACTTCCCTGCCGCCACTCGCGCTCTACGTGCACGTGCCCTGGTGCGTGCGCAAATGTCCCTACTGCGACTTCAACTCCCACGGCGTCGGTCGGGATGTTTCGCTGCCTGAAACCGACTACCTGGAGGCCTTGCTGGCCGACCTCGATGAAGACCTCCTCCTGGCCGGGGATCGGGAACTGGCCTGCATCTTCATCGGCGGTGGCACCCCTAGCCTGATGTCCGCCGGCTTCTATAGAGAGCTGCTGGCCGGTATTGCCGCACGGCTGCCCATGGCCAGTGATATCGAGATTACCCTGGAGGCCAACCCGGGAACTCTGGAGCGTGGTCGCTTTGCCGGCTACCGGGAAGCGGGGATCAACCGGCTCTCTCTGGGGGTGCAAAGCTTTCAGGATGGCCAGTTGGAGGCGCTAGGTCGTATCCACTCGGGTAGGGATGCCGAGGCTGCGGTAGATGAAGCCCGTGGGGCGGGCTTCGATAACCTCAATCTCGACCTGATGCATGGCCTGCCGGGGCAGACCCCGGCGCTGGCACTGGAGGACCTAGAGCGGGCTCTGTCGCTCGCCCCCGAGCATCTCTCCTGGTACCAGCTCACCCTGGAGCCCAACACCGAGTTTCATTCTCGACCACCGAAGCTTCCTGAGGAGGAGATGCTTTGGGATATTCAGGACCTGGGCCACGAGCGCCTCGAGGGCGCAGGCCTGGCGCGCTACGAGATCTCGGCCTACGCTCGCCCGGGTCGACGCTCACGACATAACCTCAACTATTGGCGTTTCGGAGACTACCTGGGCATCGGGGCCGGGGCCCATGGCAAGTTGAGCGCAGTAGACGGTGACGCCGGCCTGATTATCGAGCGACGCTGGAAAGTACGACAGCCGGAGACCTATCTTCGCCGTCAACACGATCCTCAGGGCTTCCTGGCCGGTCGCAGTCGAATTGAGGAGAACGAACTCGTGCTCGAGTTCGCCATGAATGCGCTGCGCCTGGTCGAAGGGGTGTCGCTGTCCAGATGGCGAGCCGCCACGGGGCGCTCATCGGCCATGCTCTTGGCTCGCCTTTCCAGCGCCCGCAAAAAAGGACTTCTCGTGGAAGATGTCGATCGACTGCAGGCATCGCCTCAGGGTCTATTATTCTTGAATGATCTGCTGGCGATGATCGGCATGGAGTGACCGGTCCGCCAGACTCATCGCAGCCCGCGTAAATGATGAACTGCCCGGCAGGGATGCCTTCCGGGCCACCTGATGATTGCAAGGAGATCTGATTTCATGATCAAGCCCATTCACTTCTTCGTTCCGCTTGCCGCTGCCGCCCTGCTCGTAGGCTGTGCCACGACGGATCCCTATTCCGGCCAGACCCAGCGTTCCACGACGGGCACCGGTGCGGCGATTGGCGCTGCCGTGGGTGCCGCCGCGGGTGCACTGAGTGGTGACGGCAGCACCAGCCGCCGCGATCGAGCCCTGATCGGTGCCGCCGTGGGCGCTGCCGCGGGTGCCGGCGTCGGCGCCTACATGGATCGACAGGAGGAGGAACTGCGGCAGAGCACGCGAGGAACCGGCATCGAGGTCGATCGTCGAGGCGATGACATCGTGCTCAACATGCCGAGCAGCGTGACCTTCGGCTTCGACTCCAGTGATCTTACCAACAGCGCTCGCAACGCCCTCAACGACGTGGCGCAGATTCTCACTCAGTACACCGATACCCGCGTCAATATCGCCGGCCATACCGACAGCACCGGCAACGCCGACTACAATCAGCGTCTCTCCGAACGGCGCGCTGAAGCCGTCGGCAACTATCTGGCTCAGTCAGGCGTGACGCGCAATCGTCTCAACATGACGGGCTACGGCCAGACCCAGCCCGTCGCCAGTAATGCTACTGAAGATGGACGTGCTCAGAACCGTCGCGTCGAGATCACCCTCACGCCGATCGAAAGCCAGTTCCAGTGATCCTCGGCTAGCGCCTTAGCTACCCTATCGGGGCCCGTCACTGAGAAGTGGCGGGCCCTTTTCATTGTTTAATCTTCTTGCCGATTCACGGACCCTCTTCCATGCTTTCCTATCAGCACGCCTACCACGCCGGCAACTTCGCCGACGTCCACAAGCACCTGACCCTGCATGCGGTCATCGATCATTTATTACGTAAAAAATCATCAATTACGTATGTCGATACTCACGCCGGGCGCGGTCTCTATCCCCTGGATGCCGCAGAGACCATTCGGCTACAGGAGTACCGGGAAGGTGTCATCCCCCTCTGGAAGGTTCGACAGGCGTTGACGAATGAACCGCTGCTGAGCGACTGGCTCGCGGCCCTGGCAAGTGTCCAGCCAGACCCCTCGCGTCTGACCCATTACCCCGGCTCCCCCTGGTGGATGGGCCATCGGCTGCGGACGGGGGATAGACAGTGGCTGTTCGAGCTGCATCCCGGGGAGCACGAGCATCTGGCTCAGCAGGCGTTTTCCGAGGCAGTGGAACGCATTCACGGCGATGGCCTCAAGGGTCTGTTGCAGCGGCTGCCCGTGAAGACGCCGAGGCTCTGTGTGTTGATCGATCCCAGCTATGAGCGCAAGGCGGAGTATCTGGAGGTGGCAGAGACGCTGCTGGCAGCGATGCACAAGGCGCGCCATGCCGTGGTGCTGGTGTGGTATCCGCTGCTTCCGGCGGGACGCCACCGTGAGTTGCTGGAGGGGCTGCGTGATGGTGGGCTGCGCAAGATCTGGTATAGCGAATTCACTCGCCAGTCGCCCACCGAGGGTCAGCGAGGCATGGTTGGCAGCGGCATGCTGGTGGTCAACCCGCCCTGGGGGTTAGGTGAGCGTTTAGCCGCGGCGATGGCTCCGGTGGTAGACCACCTGGGTGCCCCGGGGGCCCATCGCAGCGGCTGGTGGGTAGAGGAGTAAGCGTCCCTATTTCCCGATGCAGAAGCTGCCGAATATCTCGCCGAGGAGATCGTCCGCACTGAACTCCCCGGTGATTTCACCCAACGCCTGCTGGGCGTCGCGCAGATCCTCGGCCAGCAGTTCACCGGCACCGTAGCCCGCCAGCTGAGCTTCGCCATTTTCCAGAGCCTGTCGCGCTCGGTCCAGGGCGTCCAGGTGGCGCCTTCGTGCCGAGAAGCGCCCCTCGGCAGTGCCGGAGTAGCCCATCACTTCCTTGAGGTGCGACTTAAGGTTATCCACACCCGCACCGCTCCGGGCGGAGAGTCGAACCACCGCTGCGCCTGTGGATAACTCGATCCCGGGAGCGTCCCCTGTGGTGTCGATCTTGTTGCGTACCAGCGTCAGCCGCGTCGGGTCCGGCAGCCGTGCGATGAACTCGGGCCAGATCGTCATCGGGTCGAGGGAGGCGGTGGTGGAGGCATCCACCAAGAGCAGGACCCGATCGGCCTTCTCGATTTCCGCCCAGGCCCGGGCCACGCCGATCTGCTCCACGGCGTCCGGTGTGTCACGCAGCCCGGCGGTATCGATGACGTGCAGCGGCATGCCGTCGATGTGGATATGCTCACGCAGCACGTCCCGAGTCGTGCCGGCAATGTCGGTAACGATGGCGGTCTCCTGTTCGGTGAGGGCGTTGAGCAGGCTGGACTTGCCCGCGTTGGGCCGCCCAGCGATCACCACGCTCATGCCTTCGCGCATCAGCGCGCCCTGGCCGGCGGCGTCGCGCACCGCCGCCAGTTCCGCCATCACCCCGGCGAGCCTATCGGCCACCTTGCCGTCGGCCAGGAAATCGATCTCCTCCTCCGGAAAATCGATGGCCGCTTCCACGTAGATGCGCAGTTCGATGAGTCGCTGCACCAGCCCCTCGACTCGCCGCGAAAAGTCCCCCTGCAGTGAGCGCACGGCATTCTCGGCAGCGGCCCGGGAACTCGCGTCGATCAGGTCGGCGATCGCCTCGGCCTGGGCCAGGTCGAGTTTATCGTTGAGGAAGGCGCGCTCCGAGAATTCCCCGGGGCGGGCTAGACGGGCGCCGAGCGCCACGCAGCGCGCCAGCAGCAGGTCCATGATCACCGGGCCGCCGTGGCCCTGCAGCTCCAGCACGTCCTCGCCGGTAAAAGAGTGGGGCCCCTCAAAGAAGAGAGTGATGCCTTCGTCGATCACCTGCTCCTCGCCCCGGAAGGCCCCGTAGTGGGCGCGGCGAGGGGGAGGGCAGTGGCCTATTACCGCCTCGGCGATCGGCACGCTCAGCGGCCCAGAGACGCGGATGATGCCCACGCCGCCTCGACCGGGCGGCGTGGCGAGGGCAGCGATGGTGTCCTGGTCGTGCAGGCTGGCCATGGGAATCTCCTCAGGGTGGCGGGACATTGTCCGATTCGGGTCTCACAAACGCCAGACCCCCGCACGGGGCGGGGGTCTGGTATTGGCAAGAGACTGCCTGCTACTTGGTCTTCATGCCCTTGCCGACACTCGGATCGTTCTCGATCTTGCGTGTGATGGCGTACTGTTGGGCGATGGAGATGATGTTGTTGACCACCCAGTAGATCACCAGACCGGCCGGGAACCACAGGAAGAAGAAGGTGAAGACAATGGGCAGCATGCGCATGATCTTCGCCTGCATGGGATCCGGGGGCGTCGGGTTGAGCAGCTGTTGAATGAACATCGAGGCACCCATCAGGATTGGAAGAATGAAGAACGGATCCTTCACCGATAGATCCTGAATCCAGAACATGAAGGGCGCATGGCGAAGTTCCACGGACTCCAGCAGCATCCAGTAGAGCGCGATAAACACCGGCATCTGAACCAGGATCGGCAGACAGCCACCCAGGGGATTGATCTTCTCCTTCTGGTAGAACTTCATCATCTCCTGGGACATCTTCTGGCGATCGTCGCCGTACTGCTCCTTGAGGCGCTGCATCTCCGGGCCCATCTTGCGCATGCGAGCCATGGACTTGTAGGCCTTGGCAGAGAGCGGCCACAGCACCAGCTTGACCACGATGGTCAAGAACACGATGGACCAGCCCCAGTTGCCGATCAGGCTGTGGATCTGGTCGAGCAGCCAGAACAGCGGGTTGGCAATGAACCACAGCCAGCCGAAGTCCACGGTGAGGCGCAGGTTAGGGGCCACGGTTTCCAGATAATCCTGAACCTTGGGCCCCATGTAGAGGGTCGCGCCCAGCCGCGCCTCGCCATCGGGGGCAACGCTGGTCACCGGCCCGGCAAAGGCGGCCACATTGCGATTCTGGGAATCGGTGGTGGCGTAGTAGAGATTTTGCTGGTTTTGGGACGGCGCCCAGGCCGAGACGAAGTAGTGCTGGATGATCGCCACCCAGCCGCCTTGGGCGTCGACGTTATCGAAGCGGCCGCGCTGGATGTCGTCGAAGTCGACTTTGTCGTAGCGACTCTCCGGGGTGGAGTAGGCGGCACCGAGATAGGAGCTCATCCCCATGGCCACTCCGCTGGAGGGGTCCGGGCTGTTGTCTCTGGCAAGTTGGCCGATAAAGCGGGCAGTGACCGGTGTCTCGGTGTTGTTGGCCAGGTAATAGTTGACGTCTACCGCATAGCTGCCGCGCTCGAAAGCGAAGCGCTTGATGACATCGATGCCATTGACTTCGGCACGCAGGTCGACCTCGAGGCGGCTATCATCCTCGGCCATACGATACTCGGTCTGCTCCGGCGTGAAGGCGATGCGACCGGCCTGGCCGTCGAGCTGCAGGCCGGAGCGCGCCACATAGCTGCGGCTTTCGCTATCCGAGAGCAGTACGTAGGGGCGCTCCGAATCCAGCGTCAGCCTGTGCTGTGGCAGTGCGGCATAGACGACATCACCGCCCTGGGGATCGATTCGCAGGTCCAGCACATCGGTGACCACGGCGATCAAGTCGCGGCCGGTGGAAGGCGCGGCGGCCTCTCCCGGCATCGCCTGACTGACGTCGTTCGGAGCTCTGGGCGCCGCCGGTACGGCCAGCCCATCCGAGTCGTCAGTCTGCTGAGCCTCGCCATTGGCTGAGTTGCTGGTAAAGGAGGGTGCCTCCGGCTCAGGAGCGACCTGACCATAGTCCTGATTCCACTGCACGACGATCAGGTAGGCAAGCACTGCCAGAGGGATCAGCAAGAGGAGTCGTTTTACGTCCATGAAGGTTCTGCCCGATGGGTGGTGAACTTGCCGAGGGCGAGATGGAAAACATCTGCCCGAGATAGACAAAAGCCTGCCAAGGGCAGGCTGGATGCCAAACACGGACTATCGGCGGCAGTGCCGGCAGGCTCAGTGAGTACCATGGGTAAGAGTCTTAACATGGTGATGACTCCTGGCTGACCGGTCATCCGTCCTGACTGGCGTTCTCGCTGACTGCCGCCTCGACCGTTTTCTGGTCTTCGCCTGCGGCTTTTTGTGCCTCACGCTCCAAGCGACGCCAAATCCCGTGCAGCTGGCGATGCAGGACCTTGTTGTCCAGATCCCCCACTCCTCGTCTGGCCATGAGCACGATGTCCATGCTCGGCAGGCGGTGCTGCTGGAGGCGAATGGATTCGCGAGCGAGGCGTTTGAGGCGGTTGCGGTCGACGGCACGGCGCAGGTTCTTCTTGCTGACGATCAGGCCAAGGCGAGGATACCCAAGCTCATTGGGCGTCGCCAGGATCATGAGGCCTTTGCCATGAACCTTGTAAACCGCGGTCTCGAAGACCTGCCGATAATCCCCGGCCGCCAGTAGGCGCAGACGACGGGGGAAGTCCTGACGAGGCACGTGCAATCCGTGAATCAGGCGCTCAGGCGCTCAGGCGCTTACGACCCTTGGCGCGACGGCGAGCCAGGATGGCACGGCCGTTCTTGGTTGCCATACGGGCACGGAAGCCGTGGACACGCTTACGCTTCAGTACGCTGGGCTGAAAGGTACGTTTCATAACTCATTATTCCCACGTGGTTTTCTGGAAGTATTGACAATTTCGAGGCGTTCGGATTCCGCAACGGAAACCGTGTGTACTCGGCTCAAGACCGGAAATTGTAGTGATATCGCGGCTCGGGTGCAATTTTTCCGTACCGCCTGGCTATCGCGGTGGCAACGGGGCAAGCCTCCAACGGCCAGCAACCGGCATCGCATGGATCCATTCCTGACCACCCTTGCCATTGTTACAAGTTAAGATCTTATTATAAAACCTGTTATTAATACTGGGGACGCATTTTGTGGATAACGTGTTTTTATTCTTTTTAATCAATTGATTGAAGACGAATATATGCTGTGGATATCCAGTGGGATAGCCTGGGATTAGATGTGGGCAAGCGATGGGCGTAATGATCGTCAGTCCACAGCACGAAACTATCCCCAGCACTCGGCCGCGGCTGTCCCATAGGTCCAGGATAAGTTTTCCACAGCCAGTGCGCAGCCGCGAGAGGGTGTGGATAACCGTCTCCGGGGGCGATACAATATGCGACCGTTTTCCAACCGATGGTGAGGCCGCGTGGCGCTAGCTCTCTGGCAACAGTGTCTGGACACTCTCCAGGACGAGCTGAATTCTCAGCAGTTCAACACCTGGATCCGCCCGCTGCAGGCGGAAGAGGGGGAGTCGGGAGAGCTGTGCCTGCTGGCACCCAACCGCTTCGTGCGCGACTGGGTCAGCGACAAGTTCGCGAAGCGAATCGGCGAGCTGATGCGTGAACTGTCGCCGGCTAAGCCACCCAAGATAGTGTTGTCGGTTGGCAGTCGGCGCTCGGCGCCCCAGCCTCAACCTCGTGATCTGGGTGATCCGGTGTCGGCTGCGCCGCGTCGTCCGTCGGCCCCCGCCGTGCATACCCAGCCGCGCGGCCACGCGGCCGACGACCGAGACTCCATGCGCGAGGAGAGGGGCGGCCGACGTGCCGCCGGAGGCCGCCAGGTACAGGTCGAAGGCAGCCTCAAGCATACTAGCGGCCTTAACCCCAATTTCACCTTCGAAACCTTCGTCGAGGGTAAGTCCAACCAGCTGGCCAGAGCCGCCTCTCGTCAGGTATCCGAGAATCCTGGAGGCGCCTACAACCCCCTTTTCCTCTATGGAGGGGTCGGTCTCGGCAAGACCCACCTGATGCATGCGGTGGGTAACGCCCTGGCAACACGGCGCGAGAATGCCCGTGTGGTCTATCTGCACTCCGAGCGTTTCGTGGCCGACATGGTCAAGGCGTTGCAGCTCAACGCCATCAATGATTTCAAGCGCTTCTATCGCAGCGTCGATGCGCTGCTGATCGATGACATTCAGTTCTTCGCCGGCAAGGAGCGCTCCCAGGAAGAGTTCTTCCACACCTTCAACGCACTTCTCGAAGGCGGTCAGCAGATGATTCTTACCTCGGATCGCTACCCCAAGGAGATCAGCGGGGTCGAAGAGCGACTGAAATCACGTTTCGGCTGGGGGTTGACGGTGGCGATCGAACCGCCGGAGCTGGAGACCCGCGTGGCGATCCTGATGAAGAAGGCCGATCAGGCCAAGGTTGACCTGCCCCACGACGCCGCTTTCTTCATTGCCCAGAAGATACGCTCCAACGTACGTGAGCTGGAGGGAGCCTTGAAGAAGGTAATCGCCGATTCCCACTTCATGGGCAAGACGATCACCCAGGACTTCATTCGCGAATCGCTCAAGGATCTGCTGGCCCTGCAGGAGAAGCAGGTGGGGGTAGACAACATTCAGCGTACCGTGGCCGAGTATTACAAGATAAAGCTCGCCGACCTGCTCTCCAAGCGGCGCTCGCGCTCTGTGGCACGCCCACGCCAGGTCGCCATGGCCCTGGCCAAGGAGCTGACCAATCACAGTCTGCCCGAGATCGGCGATGCCTTCGGTGGGCGCGACCACACCACGGTGCTACACGCCTGCCGCAAGGTGAAGTCGCTGCAGGAGGAGAGCTCCGATATCCGAGAGGACTACAAGAACCTGCTGCGCCTGCTGACCAGCTGACAGGTCAATCTTCGATACTCGGGGCGAGGGGCGCTTGATCGCCTACTGGCGGAGATACCCGCGACTCCTGTCCCTACGCCCTCGCGCCCCTCCCGGGGCTCAGCTGTGGTTAAATGACCGATTAGCCGTTCGGCCCTGGCCGCGCGAGCTGCAATTCTTCAGGACTATACGTGGAGCCGACATGAAATTTTCCATCTCCCGAGAAGCGCTGCTGCGACCGCTGACGCTGGTGGCCGGTGTGGTGGAGCGACGCCAGACCCTGCCGGTCCTCTCCAACGTGTTGATCCAGGTCGACCAGGACCAGGTCGCCCTGACCGGCACCGACCTCGAAGTAGAGCTGATCGGGCGGACGGTGGCCAGTCAGGTGGATGAACCAGGGGCTGCCACGGTGCCGGCACGCAAGCTGATGGATATCTGCAAGTCGCTGCCCGATCAAGCCGAAATCCAACTCTCTATGGAGGAGGGGAGGGCTGTGCTGCGCAGCGGTCGCTCGCGTTTCACGCTCTCTACCCTGCCAGTAGCAGAGTTCCCCAATATCGAAGACAGCCAGGGCAGCGTCGAGTTGGCGCTGCCGCGAGGTGTCTTGAAGCAGTTGATCGACTCCACCTCCTTCGCCATGGCTCAGCAGGACGTTCGATACTATCTGAATGGCATGCTGTTGGAGATGCGCTCCGGACTGGTGCGTGCCGTGGCCACCGATGGCCACCGTCTGGCGGTCTGTTCGCGCCCGGTCGAGATTCAGGTGGAGCCGGCTCAGAAGCTGATCGTGCCGCGCAAGGGTATTCTGGAACTGGTGCGCCTGCTGGACGACGGTGAGGAGCCGGTAAGCCTGACACTGGGGGCCAGTCACATTCGCGCTCATACCGGCGACTTCACCTTCACTTCCAAGTTGGTCGATGGCAAGTTCCCCTACTACGAGCGGGTGGTGCCCCGCGGCGGCGACAAGGTGTTCATCGCCGAGCGTGCCGAGCTGCGTCAGGTGCTCTCGCGTACCGCGATTCTCTCCAACGAGAAGTACCGCGGGGTGCGTCTGCATCTGTCTGAAGGCAATCTCAAGGTCATGGCCAACAACCCCGAACAGGAAGAAGCCGAAGCAAACATTGCCATCGAGTACAGTGGCCCAGGCCTAGAGATCGGCTTCAACGTTGGCTACCTGATCGACGTGCTGAACGCCCTGGACGAGGATCGTGTGCAGATGACCCTGGCCGACCCCAACAGCAGTGCGCTGATGGAGGAGCCAGGGGGGGGCGATGCCCTCTATGTCGTCATGCCCATGCGTCTCTAGCCACCTTCGGCGGCACGCCCGGTGCCGCCCTTCCCCGTGCGTGCCCATGCCTCTAGATCGACTCGCCTTCCAGGGTCTCCGCAATCTTCAATCCATTGATTTCACACCAGGATCACGGATTAACCTGGTGACAGGAGAGAATGGTAGCGGCAAGACGAGCCTGCTCGAGGGTATCCATGTCCTCGGTATGGGGCGTTCCTTCCGCACCCGCCATATGCGCCACGTGATCGCTCACGATGCGGACAGCATAATCCTGCATGGTCGGCTGGCCGGTAATCCCCCGCTTACCTTTGGCGTGCGGCGTCGCCGCGACGAGAGCGAACTGGATATCCGTCTATCCGGTGAGCGTGTCAATCGCCTCTCTCGACTGGTTGAGACACTACCGCTGCAGCTGATCAATCCCGATGCCTTCCGTCTCCTCGAAGGGCCTCCGGGAGGGCGGAGAGAATTCCTCGACTGGGGAGTGTTTCACGTGAAACATGAGTTTCTGGGGGCGTGGCAGCGCGCTCGCCGGGCGCTGAAACATCGGAATGCCCTACTCAGACATGGTAGAATGGACGATAATTCCTTGTCGGCCTGGGAGCACGAGTTCGTTCACTGGAGCGAGCGCATCGATGCTATGCGCAGTGCTTGGGTGGACGCCTTTCTCCCCGTGTTCGATGAGACCCTGGCCGGCTTGATGCCGCTGCCAGGGCTGCAGTTGCGCTACTCGCGCGGCTGGGACAAGCGCCGTGAGCTCGGTGAGATACTGAGGCAGGGGAGGGATGTGGATAGGCAGATGGGCTTTACCCAGCAGGGTCCGCAACGGGCCGATCTGGCCATCAGGCTTGACCGGCGTCCCGCAGTGGAGGTGCTCTCCCGGGGGCAGCAGAAGCTAGTCGTGAGCGCGCTCAAGCTGGCCCAGGGTCGGCTGCTGGAAGCAGCCACTGAACGTAAGTGCCTTTACCTGATCGACGATCTCCCGGCCGAGCTGGACAGCGCCCACCGACGGGTGTTCTGCCACTGGCTGGAAAGCATGCACTGCCAGGCGTTCATCACCAGCGTCGATCACGACGCACTGGCAGATCTGTGGCAGCCCGCAACTCCCGTGGCGATGTTTCACGTGAAACGTTCCCCATCGGGAGAGGGGCAGCTGGCACCACTGGAACGACAGACTTCATGATGGAGCAGTCAATGAGCGAGCAGGCCTACGACTCATCGAGCATCAAGGTACTCAAGGGACTGGATGCCGTACGCAAGCGACCCGGCATGTACATCGGTGATACTGATGACGGCACGGGACTGCATCACATGGTGTTCGAGCTGGTGGATAACTCCATCGACGAAGCCCTGGCCGGCCACTGCAGCGAAATTCGCGTGGTCATCCATCCTGACGAGTCGATCACGGTCAGCGACAATGGGCGCGGGGTTCCCACCGATATCCATGAGGGTGAAGGAATATCCGCCGCAGAAGTGATCATGACGGTGCTCCATGCCGGCGGCAAGTTCGATGACAACTCCTACAAGGTTTCCGGCGGTCTGCACGGCGTTGGGGTGTCGGTGGTCAACGCGCTATCAGAAGAGCTGAAGCTGACAATCTGGCGCGCCGGTGAAGTGTTCGAGCAGATATATCACCACGGGGTGCCACAATCGCCACTGGCAGTCGTCGGCAAGACCGAGAAGAGCGGCACCCGCGTACATTTTCGGCCCTCTCCGCAGACCTTCACCAGCATCGAGTTCCACTACGACATTCTGGCCAAGCGACTGCGCGAGCTCTCCTTTCTGAACTCCGGCGTGGCCGTTCGCCTGATCGATGAACGCAGCGGAAAGGAGGAGGTGTTCCACTACGAGGGAGGGCTCAAGGCCTTCGTGGATCATCTCAACTCCAACAAGAGCGTGCTCAACCCGGTGTTTCATTTCAACGCCGAGCGTGAGGACGGCGTCGGCGTGGAAGTGGCGATGCAGTGGAATGACTCTTTCAACGAGAATATCTTCTGCTACACGAATAATATTCCTCAGCGGGATGGCGGTGCACACCTGGCCGGCTTTCGTGCAGCGCTGACCAGGACCCTGAATGCCTATATCGAGTCCGAGGGTCTGCTCAAGAAGTCCAAGATTAACACTTCCGGTGATGACGCCCGAGAAGGCCTGACGGCGATTGTCTCGGTGAAGGTGCCTGACCCCAAGTTTTCTTCCCAGACCAAGGACAAGCTCGTGTCGTCCGAGGTGAAGACTGCGGTGGAGCAGGAGATGGGGCGGCTGTTTTCCGACTATCTTATCGAAAAGCCTAATGAGGCGAAGTCGATCGTCAACAAGATGCTCGATGCCGCCCGTGCCCGAGAGGCGGCGCGAAAGGCCCGTGACATGACCCGTCGCAAGGGAGCGCTGGACATCGCGGGTCTACCTGGAAAACTGGCCGACTGCCAGGAGAAGGACCCCAGCCTCTCCGAAATTTTCCTGGTGGAGGGTGACTCAGCCGGCGGCAGTGCCAAGCAGGGACGAGATCGCCGAACCCAGGCGATTCTTCCCCTCAAGGGCAAGATCCTGAACGTGGAAAAGGCTCGCTTCGACAAGATGCTCTCCTCCGCGGAGGTCGGGACTCTGATCACCGCCCTGGGTTGTGGCATCGGACGCGAAGAGTTTAATCCTGACAAGTTGCGCTATCACTCGATCATCATCATGACCGATGCGGACGTGGACGGTTCCCACATCCGTACACTGCTGCTGACATTCTTCTTCCGTCAGATGGCTCCGCTCATCGAGCGCGGGCATGTGTTCATCGCTCAGCCACCGCTCTACAAGATCAAGCGCGGCAAGCAGGAGCTCTATCTCAAGGATGAGCAGGCGATGACCGACTATCTGACGGCCACCGCCCTGGATGGTGCTCGCCTGCATGTCAATGCCGACGCCCCGGGGATAAGTGGCTCCCAGCTCGAAGATCTGGTGAGTCAGTATCGCGAGGTGATGCGCCGCATCGATCGACTGTCGCGGGTCTATCCCAACGAAGTGCTGAAGCGGATCGTGCATGCGGCACGCCTGCAGGGAGAGGTCAGCCTGCGGGATCGGGGAACCATGCAGAACTGGATCGACCACCTGCAGGGCGAGATGGATGCGGTGGTGGCCTACGAAGGCGGTCCGCGCTACACCTTCCGCCTCGAGGAGGACACCGAGCGAAGCTTTTATCTGCCTATGGTGACGCTTACCGCTCACGGCGTTTCCACCGACTATGTGTGGGGCATCGAGTTCTTTACAAGTGCCGACTATCGCGGCATGGCTGATCTGGGAGAGACTCTGGACGGTCTGCTGGAAGAGGGCGCTCATGTGGCTCGCGGCGAACGTCAGAAGCGCGTTACGACGTTCTACGAGGCTCTGAAGTGGCTGATGGCCGAGGCACAGCGGGGGCTGTCGTTCCAGCGCTACAAGGGCCTTGGGGAGATGAACCCGGATCAGCTCTGGGATACCACCATGAACCCTGAGACTCGCCGTATGTTGCGGGTCACTATCGAAGATGCGGTGGGCGCCGACATGATGTTCAACACCCTGATGGGAGATGAGGTTGAGCCACGTCGCGATTTTATCGAGCGCTACGCGCTGGTGGCCAATCTCGACGTCTGATGGCGACATGTTCCACGTGAAACACCCTTGAGCGCCAGGCGCCAAGAAAAGCCCCGCCGCCGATAACGACGGCGGGGCTTTTCTTGGTTGAAGCAGCAAGAAACTCTCTCCTTGCTCCTTGCTCCTTGCTCCTTGCTCCTTGCTCCTTGCTCCTTGCTCCTTGCTCCTATTCTTTTTCTTTCAACAGCCAATCCACAAAGGCCGCCAGGTCATCGAAGACAAGCGTCGCGCTGGATGGGGCGGCCAGCTCGGGGTGCTTGGCGATGGTTGGCTCCCCCTTGCCGCTACGCACCAGCACGGAGTGAGCCCCGACGGTTTCGCCGGCCTGAAGGTCACGTAGGCTGTCACCGACCATCCAGCTGCCCACCAGGCTCTCCATGCCAAGTGCCACACGGATCTCATCCAGCAGGCCGGGCAGCGGCTTGCGACAGTGACAGCCGTCGTTCGGGCCGTGGGGACACCAGGCGATATGAGCAACCGTGCCACCGGCTTCCTTCACCAGGCGGTTCAGCTCCGAGTGCATCTCGGCCAAAGCCATCTCGTCGTAGTAGCCACGGGCGATTCCCGACTGGTTGGTGGCCACCGCCACGGTCCAGCCGGCACGGCTCAGTCGGGCGATGGCGTCGATGGCGGTGGGGTAGGGGATCCACTCGGGCAGCGACTTCACGTAGTCATCGGAGTCGTGGTTGATGACGCCGTCACGGTCGAGAATCACCAGGCGGTCGGGGGAGGGCATAGGCACTTCCTTGATGTCTGCGTTCTGGGCGGCGAGTGTTTCATGTGAAACATATTACGCCAAGGCGTGAGGCGTGAGGCGAGATGGGTGCTGCTGAAGGTCGAGAGTGTTCCACGTGAAACATGGCGTTATTGTACATCGGGCATGAAAAAGGCCGGCAGCGATGGCTGCCGGCCTTTGAGGCCCTCTGCGGGGCGTTTACTGCTGCAGCTGAGCGATATCGGCCACTTCCAGGAAGAGCGCGCGCAGGCTGGCCAGTAGCGCCAGGCGGTTGGCGCGAATGGCCGATTCGTCGGCCATCACCATCACCTTGTCGAAGAAGGCGTCAACCGGCTCGCGCAGAGCGGCCAGGGTATCCAGCGCCTCGGCGTAGTGCCCCTCGGCGAACAGCGGCATGACCCGCTCGCGCTGGGCGCTGACCGCCTCGTGAAGAGCCTGTTCGGCGGCTTCGTGGAGAAGGCTGGGATCGACCCGGCTACCAACGTCGCCCTCCTGCTTGGCGAGGATGTTGGAGACCCGCTTGTTGGCTGCGGCCAGAGCGGCGGCTTCCTCGCGACCGGCGAAGGCCTGGACGGCGCGCAGGCGTCGAGCGAAGTCCAGCGGTCGCGTTACCGGGCGTGCACGCACCGCTAGGTAGGATTCGGTGGCGATCCCCTCGTCCTGGCCCCAGGCGCGGAAGCGGTCGAGCATATAGGCAAGCACCTCGTCCACAAGACTCTCGGCGTAGGGCAGCTCTTGGTGCTGAGCCGCGGCCAGCTCGAGCAGTTCGCGCAGGTCCAGATTCAGTTCGCCCTTGATCAGGATGTTGAGCACACCGATGGCGGCGCGACGCAGGGCGAAGGGGTCCTTGGTGCCGGTAGGGCGGGCGCCGATACCGAAGATGCCGGTCAGGGTGTCCAGGCGGTCGGCCAGGGCCAGAGCCATGCCGGTGCGGCTATGGGGAATGGCATCCGAGGCGAAGCGAGGCAGATACTGCTCTTCGAGGGCCTGGGCGACCTCGGGGGACTCGCCGTCGTGCTCGGCATAGTAGCGACCCATGATGCCCTGAAGCTCGGGGAACTCCAGCACCATTTCGGTGACCAGGTCACACTTGGCCAGCTCGGCAGCCCGGCGAGCGTGGGCTACATCGCCTTCGATGTGGCCGGCGATGAAGGCGGCCACGGCGGCGCTGCGGTGCGCCTTGTCGGCAAGGGTCCCGAGCTGTTTTTGGAACACCACTCCGGAGAGTTCATTGATGCGCGAGTCGAGCGGGCGCTTGCGGTCGGTGTCGTAGAAGAAGGCGGCGTCCGCCAGGCGCGGGCGGATCACCTTCTCGTTGCCATCGATCACCCGCTGGGGGTCGGTGCTGTCGATATTGGCAATGGTGATGAACAACGGCTTGAGACGACCCTCTTCATCAAGCAGGTGAAAGTATTTCTGGTTGGCTTTCATGGAGGAAATCAGGCACTCGGCCGGCACTTCCAGGAAGCGCTTGTCGAAGCTGCCGGCCAGGGCTACCGGCCACTCCACCAGACCGCTCACCTCAACCAGTAGCGTCTCATCGATCACCGCGGTGGCTTCCTGGACCTCGGCTTCGGCCAGCACCTGTTCGCGAATGCGTTCGCGACGCTGGTGGCGGTCGGCCAGCACCCAGGCTTGCTCCAACACGGCGAGGTAGCCGTCGGCCTGGGTCAACTCGATGGCCTGGGGGGCGTGGAATCGGTGGCCGTAGGTGGTGCGGCCTGCCTTGAGTCCCAGCGCCTCGGCTTCGACAACATCGCTGCCGTAGAGCATGACCAGCCAGTGCACCGGACGGGAGAATTCCACTCGGGACGAGCCCCAGCGCATGTTCTTGGGCACCGGCAGGGCGGCGATGGCCTTCTGCAGGATGCCCGGTAGCAGGGCAGTGGTGGCTTCTCCGCGCTGCCGTTCGCGGTAGCCGAGCCAGGTGCCCTTGTCGGTCTCCAGGTGGATCAGCTCGTCGACGCCGACACCGCAGGAGCGGGCGAAGCCCTCGGCGGCCCGAGTGGGCTGGCCATCCTTGAAGGCGGCGGCCAGTGCCGGGCCGCGCTTTTCCACCGCGCGGTCGGGCTGGCTGTCGGCCAGGGACGAGATCTGTACCGCCAGGCGACGGGGTGTGGCATAGGCGAGAACTTCGCCATGGGACACCTCGGCGTCGGCCAGGCCGCGGCGGATACCGGCGGCAAGGGCATCGGAAAGGGTATCAATGGCGCCGGGCGGAAGTTCCTCGACGCCCAATTCGATCAGTAGGGTATTGGCGGCCATGCTCAAGCGTCTCCCTGTTCAAGCAGTTCGCGGCGCAGGGCCTCGGGGGCCATCGGGAAGCCGGCGGCCTTGCGTGATTCAAAGTAGGCGAGGGCCACGTCACGGGCCATGGTGCGCACGCGCAGAATGAAGCGCTGACGCTCGGTGACCGAGATGGCGTGGCGTGCATCAAGCATATTGAAGGTGTGGGATGCCTTGAGCACCTGTTCGTAGGCGGGCAGCGACAGGCCGGCCTCGAGCAGTCGGGTGCAGTCGCGCTCCTGCTGGTCGAAGGCGCCAAAGAGGAAGTCGACGTCCGCATGCTCGAAGTTGTAGGCGGACTGCTCCCGCTCGTTCTGCAGGTAGACGTCACCGTAGGTGACACGAGTGCCGTCGGGGGCAATGGTCCAGACCAGGTCGTAGACGCTATCCACGTCCTGCAAGTACATGGCGATACGCTCCAGCCCGTAGGTCAGTTCCCCGGTGACCGGGTAGCACTCAATGCCGCCGGCCTGCTGAAAGTAGGTGAACTGGGTCACCTCCATGCCGTTGAGCCAGATTTCCCAGCCCAGACCCCAGGCGCCGAGCGTGGGTGATTCCCAGTTGTCCTCGACAAAGCGGACATCATGCACCAGTGGGTCGAGACCGAGTCGCTCAAGTGAGCCGAGATAGAGCGCCTGGAAATCGGCGGGGGAGGGCTTCATCACCACCTGGAACTGGTAGTAGTGCTGAAGGCGGTTGGGGTTCTCGCCGTAGCGGCCGTCGGTGGGACGCCGAGACGGCTGTACGTAAGCCGCGTTCCAAGTTTCGGGGCCGATGGCACGGAGGAAGGTGGCTGGGTGGAAGGTGCCGGCACCGACCTCCATGTCGAGGGGCTGCAGAACCACGCAGCCCTGTTCGGCCCAGTACTGCTGCAGTGCCAGGATCAATCCCTGAAAGGTCGAGGCATCAGGCGCCGACCCGGAGGACGAGGTCGACGCGGGTGTCGAGGACGAGAGAGTCATTGCGTAAAGCACCATTGGCCATGAATTCACAGGTCGTCAAGTATACAATCACCGGAAGATCGGTTATAGGCGCACGCCCAGAGACAGAGGATCCATCCCATGATCGTAGTGACAGGCGGGGCCGGTTTCATCGGCTCCAATCTGGTCAAGGCACTCAACGCCCGCGGCCGTCAGGATGTGATGGTGGTCGATGACCTTTCCGACGGCACCAAGTTCATCAATCTGGCCGACTGCACCCTCGGCGACTATCTGGACAAGGACGACTTCCGCCGTCGGGCGGAAGCGGAACTGCGCGGGGAAGTCTCGGGACTGCCCGAGATCGAAGCCGTCTTCCACGAGGGGGCCTGTTCGGATACCACCGAGTGGGACGGACGCTTCATGCTCGACAACAACTTCGAGTACTCGAAGGTGCTGCTGCATTTCTGCCAGCGGCGCGGCATCCCCTTCCTCTACGCCTCCTCGGCAGCCACCTACGGCGGCAGCGAGGTGTTCGTGGAGGCGCCGGAGCATGAAAAGCCGCTCAACGTCTACGGCTACTCCAAGCTGCTCTTCGATCAGTACGTGCGGGCTCGCTGGCACGAGTTCGGCAGCCAGGTGGTGGGCTTCCGCTACTTCAACGTCTATGGCCCCCGGGAGCAGCACAAGGGCAAGATGGCCAGCGTCGCCTATCACCACCACACCCAGATCAGCGCCGGTCAGGACCTCAAGCTGTTCGGTGCCTGGGACGGCTATGAGGCCGGCATGCAGAGTCGCGACTTCGTCTACGTGGGCGACGTGGTGAACGTGAACCTGTGGTGCCTCGACAACCCCGGGGTGTCCGGCATCTTCAATCTGGGCAGCGGGCGCGCCGAGCCCTTCAAGGCGATCGGCGAGGCGGTGATCGACTACTACGGCCGCGGCACCATCGAGTACATCGACTTTCCCGAGGAGCTCAAGGGGCGCTACCAGAGCTTTACTCGCGCCGATATCGGCAGTCTGCGGCAGGCCGGCTATGAGCGTGAGTTTCGCACCGTGGCCGAGGGGGTACAGGAGTACCTGGAGTGGCTGAATGGCTGAGCCGTCCGAGACAGGCACCGGCGAGCGTATCCTGGTGGTCGGACCCTCCTGGGTCGGCGACATGGTGATGGCCCAGAGCCTGTTCATGACGCTCAAGGCGCGCCACCCGGGCTGTCGTATCGGCGTGGTGGCCCCCGGCTGGTCGCTGCCGATTCTCGAGCGCATGGCGGAGGTCGATGAGCCGATCGCCCTGGATGTGAGTCACGGCGAGTTCGGCTGGAAAACGCGGGGCGACGTGGCTCGCTCGCTGCGCGGCCGCTTCGATCGCGCCATCGTGCTGCCGCGCTCCTGGAAGTCGGCCCTGGTGCCCTTCCTGGCGCGCATCCCGCGCCGCGTGGGCTTTACCGGCGAGCAGCGCTACGGACTTCTCAACAAGCGCCGGCGCCTCGACAAGACAGTGCTCGACCAGACGGTGAAGCGCTTCGTGGCGCTAGGGCTACCCGCCGAGGAGGCGGCCGCGGGGAACTTTCCGATACCGTGGCCATGCCTGGCGGTGGATGCCGACAACCTCACCGAACTGCGTCGGTCCCTCGGGCTTTCGGCACGCCCGGCCATCGGCATGATGCCCGGCGCCGAGTATGGCCCTGCCAAGCAGTGGCCGCTGTCACACTTCCGTGCGCTTGCCGAGGCGTTGGTCGCCGAGGGGTTCGAAGTCCGGGTGCTGGGCGGCCCCAAGGATGACGAGGCCGGCGATGCCATCGTCCGGGGGCTGGTGCATGTCCACAACCTCTGCGGAAAGACGCGCCTGGCCGATGCCGTGGACCTGCTGGCCGACTGCCGTCAGGTGGTCACCAATGACTCGGGGCTGATGCACGTGGCGGCGGCGACGGGCACCCGAGTACATGCCCTCTACGGCTCCTCATCACCGGCCTACACGCCACCGCTGACCGAGTGCGCCGAGATTCACACCCTGGCCCTCGAGTGCTCCCCCTGCTTCGCGCGCACTTGCCCGCTGGGTCATACCCGCTGTCTCACCGAGCTGTTGCCACAGCGGCTGCTGGCGGCGGTGCTGGGCGCCGAGAGGCGCATTCCCATCGCGGAGTAACTGGCTTACTGGACGCTGGCCGGCGCCTCGCCGGTGGCGTCGTAGGGGCTCTCCACTACCTGCTCCTGCTCGCCGGACGGTCGGGACTCCTCCTCTTCGGCCTCTTCCGGCCGGTTCGGTACCAGGCCCTCCCAGAGTCGCTGCTGCAGGGCATTCTCCTCGCGCATCCGGGCGTTGATCCCCTCCAGCCCGTGACGCTCCACCAGAGTCTGCGTCTCGGTATCGGCCAGCAGCGAGACGCCCAGGCCCGCACGGTGCTCCTCGATAGTGAAGCCCATGGCATCCAGCAGGGTCGGGAAGAGGTCGACCATGGAGGCCTCCCGGCGAGTGCGACTGCCGCCCTCGATGCCGGGGCCGAGCAGCATGAAGGTGTTGTCGCGCTCGTCGGCGATCAGCTGGTCCCACACCGAGACCCGCATGGTCAGGTGGTCGCTGGCAATCATCACTAGGGTGTTCTCCAGCAGACCCTCCTCCTCTAGGCGCTCTACCAGGTCCCGCGCGAGCCAGGCCGAGCACTCCACCGAGTAGAGAATATCCACGCCATCAAACTCGCCTTGGCGATCGATGCAAGCCTGGGCCGGGTAGCCGTGTGGGGCATGGCCGGCGATGGTGAGGTTGACCACGCCCCAGGGACCGTCCTCTTCGGCGTCCAGCCGGCGGATCTCTTCCGCGGTGAAGTCGTAGAGGGAGTCATCGAAGAGCCCCCAGTTGTTGACGTACTCCGGATCATCAAGCCGAGGGACCAACTCCTCGCGACCCATCACGGTGTCAAAGCCGTGGCCCTTGTAGAAGAGCCCCTTGCCAGCGAAGGCGGTGCTGGCACCGCCCAGATAGCTGAGCCGATAGCCCTGTTCGGCCAGCAGGTCACCCAAGCAGTTTACGCCGGGGACGACCTGGTCCAGCGGCTCGAACTGGCGGTCGTGGAGCAGGCCAGCGGGCATCAGCGGCGTACCGCACTGGCTGGCGATCTTGCCTGCCATGGTCCATCCGGTGTTATCGAGCTGGCGCACTCCCTCGAAGACATGGCCGCGTTCGCCCAGGGCGTCGAGGTCGGCGTAAGCATCGCCGAAGCGTTCGCGATCGACATAGGTGCGCTCGATGCTCTCCAGATAGAGCAGCAGCAGGTTGGGCGGGTCCGACGGGGCTTCCTCGATCACCGGCGTCACATAGCGGCGGTCCAGCCAGGCGCCGTCGTCGGTGACGATGGCCGCGCCGCGCTGGGTCATGCCGTA
>PWIZ01000257.1 GCA_003560175.1 Halomonas sp.
CTCGCGACCGACGAAGAAGTCCGGATGAGTGGCCAGCCATTCGGCCACCCGGTCCGGGTCGAGGGTCTTGCGCGGTTCGGGGGCGGCTCGTGTCATACCAACTCCTCGGCGGTGGTGCTACGGGACTCAGGTCAGGACGATGCGGCCGTCATAGACGCGTTCGGCGGGGCCGCTCATGGCTAGGGAGGTGCCGGGGCCTCCCCATTCGATGGTCAGGTCGCCCCCGGACAGATGCACGGTGACCGGGCTCTCCAGGAGCCCCTGGCGGATGCCGGTGGCTACCGCGGCGCAGGCGCCGGTGCCGCAGGCTAGGGTCTCGCCGCTGCCTCGCTCGTAGACCCGCAGGCGTATCTCATGCTGGGACACCACCTGCATGAAGCCCGCGTTGACCCGCTTTGGAAAGCGGGGATGGGACTCGATGGCCGGCCCCAGGCGTTCCACCTCGGCGCGATCGACGTCGTCGACCCGCAGCACTGCATGGGGGTTGCCCATGGAAACCACCCCTATCTCGAGGCGCTTGCCGTCCACCTCCAAGGCATGCAGTGGGCGATCCTCGGCGGCATCGAAGGGCTCAGGCGTGAAGGGCAAGGCCTCGGGGGCGAAGCGCGGCTCGCCCATATCGACTCGCACTCGGCCGTCGTCCTCCACCAGCAGCACCAGTGGGCCGCCGGCGGTCTCCACATGGATCTCGTGCTTGTGGGTCAGCCGCTGGTCACGCACGAAGCGGGCGAAACAGCGTGCCCCGTTGCCGCAGTTCTCCACCTCGCTGCCGTCGGCGTTGAAGATACGGTAGCGGAAATCCAGATCCGGGTTGCGGGGCGGCTCGACGATCAGCAGTTGATCGAAGCCGACGCCGTAGCGGCGGTCGGCCAGGCGGCGGATCTGGTCGTCCTGCAGGCGCGCCCGCTGGGTGACCAGGTCGATCACCATGAAGTCGTTGCCCAGCCCGTGCATCTTGGTGAAGTGCAGCAGCATCAGCGCGCGCCCTCGTCGTCGTCGGGCAGCAGCGCCTCGCCGGCCCACAGCTCCTCGAGGCGCTCGCGGCGGCGCACCAGATGAGCGGACTCGCCGTCCACCATTACCTCGGCGGGGCGCGTACGACTGTTGTAATTCGATGCCATCACGAACCCGTAGGCCCCGGCGGAGCGCACCGCCAGCAGGTCGCCGGCGGCGATGGCCAGTTGGCGCTCCTTGCCCAGGAAGTCACCGGTCTCGCAGACCGGCCCCACCACATCGTAGGTGGCGCTCTCCCGGGCGCGGCGGGTATCCACCGGCAGGATCGCCTGCCAGGCCTGATAGAGGGCGGGGCGGATCAGGTCGTTCATGCCGGCGTCGACGATGGCGAAGTTCTTGGTCTCGCCGGGCTTGAGGAACTCCACTCGGGTCAGCAGCACGCCGGCATTGGCGGCGATGGAGCGGCCCGGCTCGAACAGCAGGGTCAGCCGCTCGCTGCCTTTCCACCGGGAGAGGCGTTCCAGCAGGGCCGAGGCGTAGTCGAAGGGGGCGGGCGGGTGTTCGTCGCGATAGGGCACGCCGAGGCCGCCGCCCAGGTCCAGGTGCTCCACCTCGATGCCACGCTCGCGCAGGGTCTCGAGCAGCACCAGCAGGCGGTCCAGGGCGTCCAGGAAGGGGGAGAGCTCGGTGAGCTGGGAGCCAATATGACAGTCCAGGCCGGTGACCTTGACATGGGGCAGGCTCGCGGCCAGCTCGTAGACCGCCAGCGCCTCGTCCACCGGGATGCCGAACTTGTTGTCCTTGAGCCCGGTGGAGATATAGGGGTGAGTGCCGGCATCCACGTCCGGGTTGACCCGCAGCGACACCGGCGCCACCTTGCCGAGCCGGCCGGCCACCGCGTCGAGGCGCTCGAGCTCCGGGCGGGACTCCACGTTGAAGCACTTGATGCCGACCTCCAGCGCCCGGGCCATCTCGGCCTCCTGCTTGGCCACGCCGGAGAAGACCACCTTGGCGGGGTTGCCACCGGCGGCCAGCACTCGCTCCAGCTCGCCTACCGAGACGATGTCGAAGCCGGCCCCCATGCGCGCCAGCAGCCCCAGCACGGCCAGGTTGGAGTTGGCCTTCACCGCATAGCAGATCAGGTGGGGGTGGCCGCCCAGCGCCTCGGTATAGGCGCGGAAGTGCCGGGCCAGGGTGGCCTTGGAATAGACGTAGCAGGGCGTGCCGAACTGCTCGGCGATGCGGGTCAGCGGGACCTCCTCGCCGTAGAGTACGCCGTCGCGATATTCGAAGTGATCCATGCTAGCTCTCGCTGTCGTCGGGGGCGTTGGCGGCGTCGCGGGGGGCGGACTGTTCGGTCGCCTGGTCGTCATCGGGCAGGGTGAGCGGGCCCTTCTGGCCGCAGCCGGCCAGCCCGACGAGCAGCGCCAGGCCCAGGGCGGGAAGCGCGAGACGACCCATCAGGCGCCCGCCTCCAGAACGGTTAGGGCGTCGCGGGCCCGCTGAGCGGCGGCACGCACCTGGTCAGGGGCGGTGCCACCGATATGGTTACGGGCGGCCACCGACCCCTCCAAGGTCAGCACCTCGAAGACGTCACCCTCGATGATATCGGAGAACTGGCGCAGTTCCTCGAGGCTCATCTCGGAGAGATCCTTCTTCTGCTTAAGGCCATAGGCCACGGAGAGGCCGACGATCTCGTGGGCGTCGCGGAAGGCCACGCCGCGGCGGACCAGGTAGTCGGCGAGGTCGGTGGCAGTAGAGAAGCCGCGGCGAGCCGCTTCGGCCATCTGAGCCTTCTTCGGCTCGATGGCCGGCACCATGTCGGCGAACGCCTTGAGGCAGTCCTTGACGGTATCCACGGCATCGAACAGCGGCTCCTTGTCCTCCTGATTGTCCTTGTTGTAGGCCAGCGGCTGGGACTTCATCAGCGTCAGTAGGCCCATCAGGTGGCCGTAGACGCGACCGGTCTTGCCGCGCACCAGCTCCGGCACGTCGGGGTTTTTCTTCTGCGGCATGATCGAGGAGCCGGTGCAGAAGCGGTCAGGCAGGTCGATGAAGTCAAACTGGGCGCTGGTCCACAGCACCAGCTCCTCGCTCATTCGCGACAGGTGCATCAGCAGGATGCTGGCGAAGCTGGTGAACTCGATGGCGAAGTCGCGATCGCTCACCGCGTCGAGGCTGTTCTCGGCGGGGCGCGCGAAGCCCAGCAGCTCAGCGGTGACATGGCGGTCGATGGGATAGGTGGTGCCGGCCAGGGCCGCGGCGCCCAGCGGCAGCACGTTGACCCGGCGGCGGCAGTCGAGCAGGCGCTCATGATCCCGGGCTAGCATCTCGTGCCAGGCCAGCATGTGATGGCCGAAGGTCACCGGCTGGGCGGTCTGTAGATGGGTGAAGCCGGGCATGATGGTGTCGGCTTCCCGGTCGGCCAGTTCGATCAAGCCGCGACGCAGACGAGAGAGCTCGGCGGCGACCCGATCGATCTCGTCGCGCAGGAAGAGGCGGATGTCGGTGGCCACCTGGTCGTTGCGCGAGCGGCCGGTATGCAACTTCTTGCCGGTGATGCCGATCGTGTCGGTGAGCCGCGCCTCGATGTTCATGTGCACGTCTTCCAGGGCCACGGACCACTGGAACTCACCGCGCTCGATCTCGCCCTGAATATCGGTCAGCCCGCTGATGATGGCGTCGCGTTCGGCCTCGGTGAGCACGCCGACCCGGGCCAGCATGGTGGCGTGGGCGATGGAGCCCTGGATGTCATGGAAGGCGAGGCGCTGGTCGAAGTCGACCGAGGCAGTGAAGCGGGCGACGAAGGCGTCGGTGGGCTCGTTGAAGCGGCCGCCCCAGGACTGGTTGGTGCCGGCGGTGGTGGAATCTGCGCTCATCGGGCTAGGCATCCTGCGTAACGGGTTACGGTGAGGCGGGGCCACAGGGCCCCGGCGCCGCCACGGCGGCGCTGGCTGGACATGCCGGGCAGTGTACCAGAGTCCGCCCGCGTGGCGAGGGGCTGCCGGAGGCGTCGATTTCTCCTGCCCCGCCGGGTGCTTTATGATGTGAGCCTATATGCTGTAAACGATGCCAATACCTTCGGGAGTCGGGACTGCTGGATGCCGGCAGGGGAACCGAAACAGGGAGAACTTCGTGCAACCCATCACCAAGCTGCGTATTGCCACTCGCAAGAGTCAACTGGCCATGTGGCAGGCCGAACATGTTCGCGACCGCCTCATGGCCGCCCACCCGGGGCTCGAGGTGGAGCTGGTGGCCATGTCCACCCGCGGCGACAAGATCCTCGACACACCGCTGGCCAAGGTAGGGGGCAAGGGGCTCTTCGTGAAGGAGCTCGAGGAGTCGATGCTCGACGGCCGCGCCGATATCGCCGTGCACTCTATGAAAGACGTGCCCATGCATTTTCCCGAGGGGCTGGGGCTCTCGGTGATCCTGGAGGGGGCCGAGGCTACCGACGCCTTCGTTTCCAACCACTATGCCAGCCTGGAAGAGCTGCCCGAGGGGGCGCGCATCGGCACCTCGAGCCTGCGCCGGGGTCTGCAGATGCAGGAGGCGCGGCCCGACCTGGAGGTCCTCAGCCTGCGCGGCAACGTGCAGACGCGGCTGGGTAAGCTCGACGCCGGCGAGTTCGATGCCATCCTACTGGCCACCTCTGGCCTGCGCCGCCTGGGCCTCGACGAGCGGATCACCATGGAGCTCCCCCCCGAGGTCTGCCTGCCGGCCTGCGGGCAGGGTGCGCTGGGCATCGAGTGCCGCCTGCACGACCCCGAGCTGATCTCGCTGCTGGCGCCGCTGGACGACCCGGTCACGGCCACCCGGGTGCGCGCCGAGCGGGCCATGAACACCCGCCTGGAGGGCGGCTGTCAGGTGCCAATCGGCGGCCATGCCGTGTTCGAGAATGATGGCCAGACCCTGTGGCTGCGTGCCTTGGTGGGCACCCCGGATGGCAGCCGGGTGCTGCGCGCCGAGGGGCGAGGCTCGATCCACGAGCCGGAGGCGCTGGGCATCCGGGTGGCCGAGGAACTGCTCGATCAGGGCGCCGGCGAGATTCTCGCCGAGGTCTACGGCGCCGGCTGATGGCAGGCCTACCGGTCGTCATCACCCGGCCCGGCGAGAGGGGCGACGTGCTGGCCGCGGCCATCGAGGCCAGTGGCCTGCCGGTGGTTCGCCTCGAGTCGCTGCGCCTGGAGGCGCTGCCCGAGACCCCGGAGCAGCGCGCCGCCTGGCTCGATCTTGACCAGTTCCGTCGGATTGTAGTGGTGAGCCCCTTTGCCGCCGAGTGCCTCATCGAGGCGCTGGATCGCTACTGGCCCCAGCTGCCGGTGGGCATCGATTACTATGCCGTGGGGGCGGCCACCGCCGCCGCGCTGCACCAGGGGCTTGGTGTGCGGGTGCATGTGCCGCCTGCTGCGACCGGCGAGGACACCAGCGAAGCACTGCTGCAGCTGGGTTCACTGCAGCGCCTGAACGATGAAAAGGTGCTCCTGGTGGCCGGCGAGGGGGGGCGCTCCCTGCTCGCCGAGACCCTCGCCGCGCGCGGGGCCCGGGTCACCCGGCTGGCGCTCTATCGCCGCACCCCTCTCTCTCCTTCTCTCGACATGCAGCGCCGTCTGACTCAGGGTAACTTTCTTGCTCTGGTGGTCAGCAGCGGAGAAATCCTCGAACATCTGGCAAGATGGTGTAAAGGCGCCGCCTTGAACCAACCGCTAATCGTTTCCAGCACCCGGTTGGCTACACTGGCCGGCAAGCTGGGGTTTCGTGCCCCTGTCGTGGCGTCCGGCGCCACGCCGACCGCACTGACGGTGGCGCTGACCGCCGCCTGTCACCCGCAGGAAGCCGATGTCGACCAAGACGATCTCGAAAAGGGCTAGCGACAAGATGAGCAAGCAACCACACGAGCAGGACGAACAGAAGGCGCCTGACGGCGCGCAAGCGGCGGCCTCTGGCGGCGACTCCGGCAAGGGTAACCCCCAGAGCCGACGACGCTCTAGGCGCTATGACAAGACCAGCCAGGATGCGGCCTCCCGGGGCTCGGTCGAGGCCGTCAAGGAGTCGGACAAGCCGGCGGCGCCCACCCCCGGCGGCACTCAGGGTAAGGGTGACACGCCGGCCCAGGCCGGCGGTAAGCCAGATGCCCCTGCGGCCGGCAAGCCAGATGCCTCCGCGGCCGGCAAGCCAGATGCGGCAGCCGCCCCACAGGGCAAGCCGGCCTCAGCCGCCCAGGCTTCCAGCGGCGAAAAGGTCTCGCCCAGCAGGTCCACCGGCAGCGCCGACAAGGGCAAGCCCGCCGAGCCGACATCGGCATCAGGTGGCAGCGGCGCTGGCGGCGCGGGTCGTCCAACGGGCGGCGGTGACGGCAAGGGAGGCAAGGGAGGTAAGACGGGTGTCGCCGCCATCCTGCTGGTGATCCTGCTGGCCATCGGTGTGGTGCTGTTCGGCTGGCAGGCGTGGGAGAAGCTCGATGCCCAGCAGGCGCGTATCGCCGAACTCGAGTCCGCCTCCGGTCAGTTTGCCAGCGCCGCGGACCTGGCGAGTCTGGAAAACCGCCTGGACCAGGGCGAGAGCGAGCGTGACGCCGCCATCGACGGTGCCATCGAGGCTCTGCAAGGGGAGTTTGCCAGCTATCGAGGCGAGGTCAACGAGACCCTGGACCAGGTGCTGGCCGAGCTGTCCAGCGAGCAGGAGACCGACGAGCGCGACTGGCTTCACGCCGAAG
>PWIZ01000191.1 GCA_003560175.1 Halomonas sp.
GCCAGGTAACGCTTCATCAGGGGCGGACGCGTCACCATCAGCGGCGCCCCCACCTCCGCGCCCTGCCCTTCCGAACGCCCTTCCGAACGCCCTTCCGAACGCTCGTCAGGAGTCTCGTCCAGGCGTTCGGCCACCCGCAGGCACTCCTCCCAGGCGCTCTCGGCCAGGAAGCGGCTCGGCTGGTGATCCCCGGCGTCGTGAAGCAGCAGCAGGCGCTCCCGGGCCCGCGTGATGGCCACGTAGAAGAGCCGACGCTCCTCTTCGAGGCGCTGGGCCGTCAGCGGGTTGTCGCGACTGTAATGGGGGAAATCCTGCTCGTTGGCCCCGGCCAGGGCCACCAGCGGCCACTCCAGTCCCTTGGCGCCGTGCACCGTGGTGATCAGGACGCCGTCCGCATCACTCTGAACCGGCCGCTGCAGCAGCTCGATGAACGCCTCCGGGTCGTTGCCCAGCTCGGCGGCCTGCTCCAGCAGCACGTCGAGCAGCCGCACGTCTTCCTCACCCTTGTCGCGGCGAGCCGCGGCGCGCTTGAGCACCTTCTCGGCCTCTACCGCCTCCACTACGTGCGCGAGGAGCCGCGCCGGCGGCCAGGCCGAACGTTTCGGCAGTTCACAGAGCAGCGCCCAGCGCTTCTTGAGCGTGCGCTGCTGGTGGGGCTTGAGACCGGCAAGCAATGGGTCGTGGCGCTCCGGCCAGCGCTGGGTCTCGGCCAGCATCGTGGCGAGGCGCACCAGCCGCTCCCGAGCCACGAAAGGCGTCGGCTGGCTCAGCAGCAGCGTCAGGTGTGCCGGGTCGGCCAGCAGAGTCGGCTCCCGGGCCAGGCGCAGGTAGCCGGCCAGGGCCTGCACCAGCGGCAGGCGAAACACGAAACGATCCTGCCGGGAGAGACGAAAGGGGATTCCCTCGCGCATCAGTGCCAGCTGCAGCGGCACCGACAGCGACCAGCTTCGCACCAGCACACAGGCCTCGCTCAGATCACGCCCGCCCGCCTGCCAGGCCACCAGCGCCTCGAGCAGGGCCCGGCTGCCCTGAGCCTGGGCCAGGTGGGTCCGGGGGTTGCCGGGGGCGGCCAGGCAGAGCTGGTCGGGGCGGCGCCGGTTGGCCTCGATGGCATGGTTGGCGGCCAGTGCAAGGGCGTGGCCGTGGCGAAAGGTGGTAGAGAGCGGGTAGTCGATAGCGGCGCCGAAGGTCGCGGTGAAGCGCTCCAGCATGGTGTCCGGATGCGCGCCGCGCCACTCGTAGATGCACTGGTTAGCATCGCCCACCGCCATCACCTCGGCCCTGTCGCCGACCAGCACCGCCAGCAGGCGCTGCTGGGCGACGTTGATGTCCTGATACTCATCGATGATGACATGGTCGAGGAAGCCCTGGACCCGATTGCGCAGGGCGCCGTCGGCCTCCAGGGCGCGCAACGGGCGGTAGAGCAGGTCCGCGTAGCCCATCAGGCCGTGATCGCCGAGGAGCTCCTCGGCGTGGTCAAAGGCCGCCACGAAATGCTGGGTGGCTTCGCCGAAGTCGAGCCCGGCGTAGAGCTCCGCCGGTGGGACCATCTCGGCCTTCACCAGGGCGCAGAAGTGGGCCAGGGCCTCGAGGCGCTCGGCGTCCAGGGCCGCTTCTCCCGCCTCGGGGGCGTCCCCCAGGGCACGCTGGGTGGCCTGGCGCAGCAGCCGCTCGGCCTGCCAATCGGCGGTGAGCAGCTGGCGAGGGGCCAGCGCTCCCCAGCGGGTCAGGCTGGCGGTGAGGCGATGTCCCAGGGAGTGAAAGGTGCGCACGTCGGGTAGCGGCTGCCCGACGGGGGCCATGGCGGCGAGTCGCGCCTGGAAGTCTTCCCGGGCCGAGCGGTTGAACATCAGCACCAGGATACGCGACGGGGAGACGCCCCGGGCCAGCAGATGCAGCACCCGAGCCACCATGGTGGTGGTCTTGCCGGAGCCAGCCACGGCGGCGACCCGGGCGTGGCCGGCGGCGTGCTCGACGACGGCGCGCTGTTCGACGGTGAGCCTCACGTCGTCTCGCCGTGGTCCAGACGCCCGAGGGGCTGCCAGACGCCATCGCTGACCAGGCCCAGCTCCTCGCCGCCGCCTGGCAGGGCACGGTGCTCGGCGGCTTCCACCAGACGGTAGTAGACGTTGCGCCCCAGTCGCGCGGCCAGCCCGAAGCGCACTGGCACCTCGGGCACCGTCTCTCCCGCCGGCGTCTCGCTGAGCGAGAGGCGGTGCCCCTCGCCCAGAGCCAGGCGGTCGCCCACATTGGTGGTCAGCCACCAGCTACCCTCGGCGTCGGGTTCGGCATCCACCACCAGGAAGGGGTGATCTTCCACCCGTATGAACTGCTTCTCGGCCGGCGTGACCAGGGCGTAACGACCATCCGCCTCGCGGCGCAGGATCGTCGAGAGCAGCCGCACCAGCCGCGGTCGGGCGATCGGGGCCCCCTCATGGAGCCAGCGGCCGTCGGCAGCGATCACCAGGTCCATCTCGCCGGCATGCTCGGGATGCCAGCAATCCACGGGCGGAATCTCGCCCTCGGGATGGATATGGGCCAGCAGCGGATCGAGGTTCATGTCGGCTCCCTGGTCATGGGATAGAGTCATGCGATGAAGACAGACGATGGATCAGCCCAGCAGGCCCGCACCCCGAAGCGTCTCACGCAGCTCGGCGGGAGCATCCGGGGCGGCGGCGTGGAACAGGCGGTAGAAGTTGGCGGTGGTCTGCATGGCAACCTCTTCCAGGCTGATACCGCGCTCGGCGGCAATGCACTCGGCCACCTCCACCACCCAGGCCGGTTCATTGGGCTTGCCGCGGTGGGGAGCCGGGGCGAGATAGGGACTATCGGTCTCGATCAGCAGCCGGTCCAGCGGCACCCGGCGGGCCACCTCGCGCAGCGCCTCGGCGTTGCGGAAGGTGACGATGCCCGAGAGCGAGATGTAGAAGCCGTGGCGCACCGCCTCCCGAGCCATGTCCAGATCCTCGGTGAAGCAGTGCAGCACGCCGCCGATGGCCGGGTCGGTGTGTTCGCGGATCAGCGCCAGGGTCTCCTCGCGAGCCTCCCGGGTGTGAATGATCACCGGCAGCGCAAGCTCGGTGGCGGCAATCAGCTGGCGCCGGAACCGCTCGCGCTGCACCTCGCGGGAGGGCACCCTGTCCGGGGACTTCTCGAGATAATGATAGTCCAGGCCGCACTCGCCGATGGCCACGGCGCCGAAGCGCTCGGCGGCCTCCTTGATCGCCTCGATCTCGGGTTCATGCTCGACGCTGTGGAGCGGGTGAACCCCGGCAGAAATCACCACGTCGTCGTGCTCGCGAGCGATGGCAGCGATGCCCGGCAGCTCCTCCAGGGTCACGCCGATGGCCAGGAACTGCTTGACCCCGCGGGCTCGAGCGGCGTCCAGCGTGGCGGCAAGATCGCCATCGTGGGTGGTGGGATCGAGGCGGTCGAGATGGCAGTGGGAATCTACGAACATGGAGGTCCTTGGTTACAGCGTATAGGTCGGCGCGCCCTTGTCCAGGTGGCCAGCGAGCAGGTTCTCGATGCGATCGCGCACCGCCTGGTCGCCGGCGCTGAAGTGGATGCCGACGCCGGGCATGCGCCTGCCGCTCACCCCTTCGGGAGAGACCCACACCACCTGGCCGGTGACCGGCGCCCGGTCGCTCTCGCCGGGCAGGGTCAGCAGCAGATAGATCTCCTGGCCCAGCTCATAGCGCTCCCGGGTGGGCACGAAGATGCCCCCCCGCTCGAGCATCGGCATGTAGGCCGAGAGCAGCGTCTGGACGTCCTGGATGTTCAGGGACAGTGCCTTCTGTGCAGCCATCAGCCTCTCCTCATTCACGAGCGCAGCAGCGCAGACCAGCGAACCAGCCAGGCCTCAAGCACCAGCTGGGGATTAGGATTGCCGCCCGCGGCCAGCAGGCGGCGCTGTTCCCGGGCGTAGTCGAGCAGGCGAAACCAGTCGCGCACCCGGGCATTTTTCACCGCCTGGCGGTAAAGCGGCAGCAGATCGGGGTTGCGCAACTCTCCAGGCTCTCCCGAGAGGCCCAGCCGGATCAGATCCTCCAGCCAGGCAATACCGTACCACAGGATCGCCTCCGCCGACTGTCGATCCAGGCGGGCGGCCTCGGCCACCGGCTCGGCGCCGCGCACCAGCGCGTCGAAGGTCTCGAGCAGCTGCTGGCGCAGCGCCCGGGAGGCCGGCTCGGCCTGAGCCAGGGCGGCCAAGGGCAGCCCGCCGGCCAGCCCCAGCCAGAAGCTTGCCTCCTGCTCGTCACCCAGTCGCTCGGCCAACCAGGGCAGGCAGGCCGCCTCGGCAGGCACCGCCAGGCTCCAGTGCTGGCAGCGTGAGCGGATGGTGGGCAGCAGACGCGAGGGAATGTCGGCGAGGAGTACGAAGAGGGTGCGCTGACCCGGCTCCTCCAGGCTCTTGAGCAGGGCATTGGCGGCGGCCTGGTTCATGGCCTCCGCCGGCGCGATGAGGATCACCCGGTAGCCGCCCTGCTGTGACGTCTGGGCCACGAAGGCGTTGACCTCGCGGATGACATCGATGCGGATCTGACGCTTGCCCTCCTCCGGCTCCACCCGCAGCAGGTCCGGATGGTAGCCCGATGCCAGCATGCTGCAACCGTGGCAGACGCCGCAGGCGCTTTCGCCCGGGGCGGCGCAGAGGGTGCGGGCGACCAGGGCGTCGGCCAGGGAACGCTTGCCCACCCCGCGCGGCCCCGATATCAGCAGCGCGTGGGGCAGCCGGCCGGCGTCAGCCAGGCGCGTGAGCTCGGCGAAGCGCGGCCGCAGCCAGGGCAGCGGCGCCGTCTCGAAGGGAGGCGCGTCGTTCAGCTCTGCCATGCCGCCACCCGCTGGTCGAGGAGCGTCTCGATCTGGTCGCCCACCGCCGCGAGGGGCCGGGAGGCATCCACCACCGCGAAGCGTCCGGGGTCGGCGGCGGCCCGGGCCAGGTAGGCCTGGCGCACCGCCGTGAAGAAGCTGGCGTGTTCGCGTTCGAAACGGTCCGGCGCCCCACCGCGCTCGGCCAGTCGACTCCGGGCGGCCTCGACGGGCATATCCAGCAGCAGCGTCAGATCGGGGGCGAGGCCCCGCTGCACGAAGCGCTCCAGCTCGGCGATGCGCGTGGCGTCGATACTGCGGCCGCCGCCCTGGTAGGCGAAGGTGGCATCGGTGAAGCGGTCGCACACTACCCAGGCGCCGCGCGCCAGCGCTGGACGGATCACCCGGGCCAGGTGCTGGGCGCGGGCGGCGAAGATCAACAGTAGCTCGGCATCGGCATCCAGCGGCTCCTCGACGACGGGATCAAGGAGAAGTTCGCGGATCGCCTCCGCCCGCGGTGTACCACCGGGCTCGCGGGTCTGCACGACCTCGAGGCCCCGGGCCTCGAGCCAGGCGACCACCCGGGCCAGGTTGGTGGACTTGCCGACCCCCTCGCTGCCCTCCAGGGTAATAAAGCGGCCGCGTCTCTCCGGCCTATCCCCGGCGTCCCTCGCTGGCCGATCGGGGTCGTTATTGCTCATGCCTGCTCCAATCAGCGATTGCGGATATACCGGTTCACCGCATTGTTGTGCTCGCGCAGGGTGCGCGAGAAGTGGTGGGTGCCGTCGCCGCGGGAGACAAAGTAGAGGGTCTCGCCGGGAAGCGGATTCACCGCGGCTTCGAGCGACGCCCGGCCAGGCATGGCGATGGGCGTCGGCGGCATGCCGTCGATCACATAGGTGTTGTAGGGGGTCGCCTCGCGCAGGTCGGCCCGGGTGATGCGGCCGTCGTAGCGCTCGCCCATGCCATAGATCACCGTGGGGTCGGTCTGCAGGCGCATCCCGGTCTCCATGCGGCGCTTGAAGACGCCGGCGATCTCGCGGCGCTCCTCCGGCGCCCCGGTCTCCCGCTCGATCAGCGAGGCCATGATCAGCGCCTCGTAGGGCGACTCGATGGTCAGGTCGTCGGCACGCGCCTCCCAGACTTCCTCGAGGATGCTCTCCATGCGGGTGAGCGCCTGGCGCAGGATCTCCAGGTCGCTCACCCCCTTGTGGTAGCGATAGGTGTCGGGGAAGAACCACCCCTCGGGGAAAACGCCCTCGCGGTCGAGCAGCGCCATCACCTCCTCGTCGGTGAGGCCCGCGGTGCGATTCTCCAGCTTGGGGGCGTTGTCCAGCAGTTCGCGCATCTGGCGGAAGGTCCAGCCCTCGGGAATGGTCAGCGGGTAGGTGACCACCCGATCGCTGCCGAGCAGCGCGACCAGCTCGCGCCCACTCATCCCGGGCTCCAGCATGTACTCACCGGCGCGCAGGCGGGGCACGCTGTCCGGCTCCAGGCGGGTCAGCAGGCGGAAGGCCCAGTCGTCCTGGATCATCCCGCGCTGGGCCAGGTCGGCCACCACGCGGTTGTAGCCGGCGCCGCGGGGCACCTCATAGAGGGTCGGCTCGCCCACGGCGATGGGTGCCTCGAGGCGAGACTCCCAGTAGCGGTAGCCGCCAAACAGGGCCGCGCCGGCCAGGATGGCCAGCACCAGCAGGATTTTCAGCACACGCAGCATCGGCATCCTCGTCGTGACTACTTGGTTCGGGTCGGCTTAGGGAGCGGGATAACCCAGCAGGCGATGGGCTTCGGCCTGGAAGGTCCGATGCAGGGGAGAGAGCGACCAGCGCCGTCGCTCGGTGCC
>PWIZ01000430.1 GCA_003560175.1 Halomonas sp.
CTGACCAGCAGTTGGGCGCCGGCGGCCTTGGCCCGGCGCGCAGGCGCCTCGTCCCAGAGATCCTCGCAGATCAGCAGCCCCAACTTTAGCCCCTTGTGATCGAGCACCAGTGGCTCACTGCCGGCGGCGAAGTAGCGCTGCTCATCGAACACCTGGTAGTTGGGCAGCGCCTGCTTGGCATACTCGCCGAGCCACTCGCCGTTGTAGAGCGCACCGGCCAGATTCCAGGTCTGGCCTTCGCGTCGCCCCGGATAGCCGACGATCACCAGCACGTCGCGCACCACCTTCTCCGCCATCCGGGTACGGGCCGCGCGCAGGCGGGTCTCCATGGAGGGGCGCAGCAGCAGATCTTCCGGCGGATAGCCGGTCAGGAAGAGCTCGGGGAGCACCACGATATCGGCACCATGCTCGATGCGCGCCTCGCGCACCGCCTCGATGGCGCGATCGGTGTTGCCGGGAATATCCCCGACCAGCGGGTCCAGCTGTGCCATCACCAGCGTCAGGTCTTGCATGGGATTGGAAATCTCTCGAGAATCGTCGGGTAAGCCCATTGTCCCGCAAGGGCAGCCGACTGGCAAAGCCATCCCGTCCCTACCTGGGAGTCCCAACTGGAATGAACCTCTTGATCATCCGCCTGATCATCTTCGCCGCGCTGTTCTTCGCCGGCCTCAAACTCTACCGCATGTACCGGGAGTGGAAACTCGACCGTGAAGAGTTGCTGGAGAGCGACGACACCCGCCAGGAAGGCGGCCAGATGGTGCGCTGCAGCTGGTGCAAGGTGCACGTCCCCGAAAGCGACGCCCTGCGCGAGAAGGGCGAGTGGTTCTGCTCCACCGCCCACCTGGACAGGTATCTCCAGGAGCAGAAGCCGGAGGAGAAGGAGTAGCACCTCCTACGTGGACGGCGACAGGCGCCCACCCAGAGCGTAGGGTGCCGGGTCGAGGATAGGGTCGCGGCCCAGCAGCTGATCCACCAGCAGCCGCGTCGAGGCGGGGGCCAACACCAGACCGTTGCGGTAGTGCCCGGCGTTGACGTGCAGGTTGTCGATCCCCGGCACCGCGCCGATGAAGGGAACCCCGTCAGGCGAGCCCGGGCGAAGCCCCGCCCAGTGGTGCTCCACCTCGCAGTCGGCCAGGGCCGGAATAATCGCCGTGGCGCTTGCCCACAGCGAATCCCGCGCCTGGGCATCGGTCGTCTTGTCGAAGCCGCACTCCTCCAGGGTGGAGCCGGCCAGCACCCGGCCGTCTGCGCGGGGAATCACGTAGCGTCCGTCCATCAGCACGACCCGCTGCACCAGCCCCGGAGGCGCCCGGAACAGGATCATCTGCCCTTTCACCGGGCGCACCGGCAGGGCAACCCCCACCTTTTCCAGCAGGCCCGCCGCCCAGGCGCCGCCGCAGACAATCACCTGATCGCCAGCCACCGGCCCAGTACTTGTCCGAACCGCCACCGCCCGAGCGCCGGCCATCTCGAACCCCGTTACCTCGACCCCCTCGCACAGGGTCACCTCCGGCATCGCCTCCAGCCGCATCCTCAGCGACCGCACCAGCCGCGGATTGCGGATGCTGCCCAGGGTCGGCATCCAGAGCGCCTCGCTGAAGCCCTGCGCCGCTCCGGGCTCCCGGGCATAGAGAAAGTCGGCATCGACGCGCTCGAGCCGCTTTCCCTGCTCTCTAGCCCAGGCCAGGGCCCGCGATTCGTCATCCACCCTCAGATAGATCAGACCCCGCTGGCGATACTCCGGATCGATACCTGTCTCCTCCCTCAGGCGCTGCGCCAGCTCGGGATAGAACCCTTCCGACCAGCTCGATAGCCGCGAGACGGCCGGACCATAGCGCCAGGGATAGAGCGGTGACACGATGCCACCGCCCGCCCAGGAGGCCTCCTGACCGCAGCAACCACGCTCGATCAGGGTGACAGAGTGGCCGGCATCGGCCAGTTGCAGCGTCGTCATCATGCCGATGACGCCCCCACCCACCACCACGAATTCGCTTGCTGCCATGCGGTGAACCGCCTCCTCTCACTTGCTTGCGGACAATCTCAGCTGACCCCCATATAGCGCCCGGGCTTGTGATTGAGCGCGATGATCAGGTTGAGCGCTACGGCGCCCAGTACCGACAGCCCGACTCGGTCCATCGGCAGCAGGGCCAGTGCCACCAGCATGATGACGCCATCGATGCCCAACTGCACATAGCCGGCGCGCCAGCCGTAGCGGTCCTGCAGGTAGAGCACCAGGATATTGACCCCACCGAGACTGGCCCGGTGGCGAAACAGCACTAGCATACCGATGCCAATCAGGCAGCCACCCATCAACGAGGCGTAGAGAGGCGCCACCGACTCGACACTGACCCAGCGGCCGGTCAGTTCGGAGAACAGCGACACCAGGCCGATGGCAGCGAAGGTACGCAAGGTGAAGGACCAGCCCATGCGGCGGATGGCCAGCCAGTAGAATGGCAGGTTGATCAGGAAGAACCAGACGCCGAAGGGCCAGCCGCTGGCGTACTGCAGCAGGAAGGCCAGGCCGGCGGTGCTGCCGGTGAGCAGCAGGGCCTGGGTATAGAGAGTCACACCCAGCGCCACGAACAGCGTGCCAATCAGCATCGCCATTACGTCTTCGTAGTGGCGATGGGGGTCGGTGGGCAGCTCCTGAGGGTCCATGGTGTCGTCCTTATCGGAGATGGGCGTGCTCGACCATCAGCTGCAGCGACTCGCGCCCTCTCCAGCGATTGCAGTTGAGCTTGAAGGCACAGCGCAGCTGATCGCCGACACCGAAGGCGGGCACCTCACCGGGCGTCAGTGCCCGGAACCAGATCGCCCGGTGGCTCACGGCACCCGCGGAGAGTTCCAGCATCAGATGGGTGCCGTCGGCGCCCACCGGGCGCAGCGCCTCCACCACGAAGTCGCCCTGGAACAGCGGCGCCTCGAACTCACGGCCATAGGGGCCCAGCCGTTGAAGCTCAGCCAGGGTCTCCAGGCTCAGCTGGTGCTCGGCCAGGTCGCCGTCGGTCAGGATCTTCGGATAGAGCTCGGCCCCGCCCAGCTGTTCGCCCACCGCCTGCAGGAAGGCCGCTTTGAAGGCCGCGAGTCGCTCAGCGGGCACGCCGACGCCGGCCGCCCCGCTATGGCCACCGAAGCGCGGCAGGCTCTCCGGCGCCAGCTCGAAGGTGCGCTGCAGGGCGTCGCGCAGGTGCAGTCCTGCGATGGAGCGCCCTGAACCGGTCAGCATGCCCGGCGCGGCGGCCGGGGTCAGCACCAGCGCCGGGCGTCCGTAGGCCTGCACCAGCCGTGAGGCGACGATGCCCTGCACGCCTGGGTGACCGCTCTCGAGAAAGACCACCACCGCCGGCTCGTCCGCAGAGAGCGCCGGCAGCGCCAGGGCCCTCGCCTCCTCCGCCATATCGGCCTCGATGGCCTTGCGGGACTGATTGTCTTGGTCCAGCACATCCAGATAGCGCTTCGCCACATGATCCTGCTCAGCGAGCATAAAGTGCAGGGCCGCATAGGGGTCATCGAGGCGCGAGCGGGCGTTGATGCGCGGCCCCATCTGGAAGCCCAGGGTCTCGGCATCGAAGGGCACGCTGTCGGCGCCCAGGCGCTCGGCCATGGCCCGCCAGCAGGCGGCCTCCATGCGATTGATCAGCGCCAGGCCGTGGGTCACCACCGCACGGTTGGCAGGACTCCCCCCCAGCGAAACACAGTCCGCCACCGTACCCAGCGCCACATAGGAGAGCCAGGGGGAGAGCTTGGGCGTAGCCTGAGCCAGCACGCCCCACTCGATCAGCACGCCGCGCGCCAGGGACATGACCAGCCAAGCCACCAGGCAGCCGGCGATGGTGGGGTCGGGGTAGTCGCAGTCGTCTCGCGTCGGGTTGACCACGGCGTGGGCCGAGGGGGGCGGCCCCTCCACCGGCAGGGCGTGATGGTCACTGACCACCACGTCGATGCCTTCCGCGGCCAGGCGCGCGATGCGCGGCTCGTCGGAGCTGCCGCAGTCGGCGGTGATCACCAGGCTGGGGCGCGGCGTGAGGGCCAGCGCACGTTCCACCAGCGGCAGGCTGATGCCGTAGCCGTCATGGATGCGGTGGCCGATCAAGCTGTGCAGCTTTGATTCGGGGACGCCGAACAGCTCATGCAGGGTGCGTCGAATCACCACATGGGAAGTGATGCCGTCCACATCGTAGTCGGTAAGGATACCGATATGTTCGCCGTCAATCACTGCCTGGGCGATGCGCTCGGCGGCGCGGCGGCCATCGGCCAGCCGCTCCGGATGGGCCAGGTGGCGTAGGCTGGGCGTCACCAGCGGGGCCAGCTCCCCCTGATAACCGGCCAGGCGCCCGGCCAGCACCCGGGCCTGGAGTTCGGTGAGCCCCTCGCGCTGGGCGCGGGCGTAGAGGGCGGCGTCCCGGGGCCGCGGGAGAATCCGCGGCTTCAGGCGTTCACTCAGATCGATGGGGTCGCTGACGGCGTTCAAGCCTGGCTCCTGCAGGTAAAGCTGACTGTTAGGGGTGCAGGGGTGGCCGCCCGCTCGGGGCTGATCCGGCGACAGGCCTGCGAGGAGGCGCTGTGAACCCATCCCTGGGCGCTACCGATGCCCTGCTGCGCTCTCGCGTCCCGCTCCGCTTGCAGGTCCGGTGCTGGCCATCCATGGCCAGCCCGTTCGGAGGAATCCTCCTCACCCCTGGCATAGGACCTCCTCTTCGACCTGTCCCCGGCGCCCCTCGCTAGTGATGGCGCTGTACAAAAGCCATGCGGCTCAGCGGCGGTTGTCGGCCACGAACTGCTGCACCGCGGAAAGCTCGGCGGGCAGCACGGTGTAGCGCTCCTCGCGCTCCAGCAGGTCGTCCATGTGCGGCGGCAGTGGCACGCCCGGGAAGCCCGCCTTGACCACCGCCTCGGCGAACTTGGCCGGGTGGGCGGTGGCCAGAGTGATCATGGGCACGCTCGGGTCGCCGCGTTCGCGCTCGGCGGCGCGGTAGCCAGTAGCGGTGTGCGGGTCGAGGATCTCATGGGTGCGGTGGTGGGCCTCGCGAATCACCTCGAGGAGGGTGGCATCATCCACGCTATGGCTGGCGAACAGCTCGCGCAGCCTAGCGAGGGGCGCATCGGCCAGGGCGCTGGGTTCGACCTGGAAGCGCTCGAGCAGGGCCGCCACGGCGGCACCGTCACACTCGTAGGCCTCGAACAGCAGTCGCTCGAAGTTGGACGACACCACGATATCCATGGAGGGCGCCAGGGTCGCCTTGAGCTCCTGCTTGGAGAAGTCATTGGCGGCCAGGGTGCGGTGCAGGATGTCGTTGGCGTTGGTGGCGATCACGAAGCGCTCCACCGGCAGGCCCATGCGGTAGGCCATATAGCCGGCGAACACGTTGCCGAAGTTGGCCGAAGGCACGCAGAAGCTCACCTTGCGGTGCGGCGCGCCCAGCGCCACGGCGGAGGCCACGTAGTAGACGATCTGGGCCATGATGCGCGCCCAGTTGATGGAGTTTACCTCCACCAGCCGGGTGCCGTTGAGGAACGACTGGTCGGCGAAGCTTGCCTTGACCATGGCCTGAGCGTCATCGAAGTTACCCTCGATGGCGACGTTGAAGACGTTGTCGGCCAGCACCGAGGTCATCTGGCGACGCTGAACCTCGGAGACCCGCTGATAGGGGTGGAGAATGAAGATGTCGAGGTTGTCGCAGTGGCGGCAACCCTCGATGGCCGCCGAACCGGTATCGCCGGAGGTGGCGCCCATGATCACCGCGCGCTCGCCGCGCTTCTTCAGGAAGTGGTCGAGCAGCCGGCCCAGCAGCTGCAGGGCGACGTCCTTGAAGGCCAGGGTCGGGCCGTGGAACAGCTCAAGCAGGAAGTGATTGGCGTCGAGCTGGTTCAGCGGCACCACCGCATCGTGACTGAAGGTGGCATAGGCCTCTGTCACGAGCCGGCGGAAGGTCTCATCGTCGATCTCGCCGTTGACGAAGGGCTGCATGACGCGGAAGGCGATCTCGGCATAGGAGAGGCCCGCCATGGCGGCCAGGTCGTCGGTGGACAGCTGTGGCACGGTTTCCGGGACATAGAGGCCACCATCGCTGGCCATGCCGGTGAGCACGACCTCCTCGAAGGAGAGCGCGGGCGCCTGCCCGCGAGTGCTGATATAGCGCATGATTTATTCCTGCTCATCCAGGGATTCGACGCGGATCCGCATCACCGCACCGGCGATATCGGCCATGGCCTCGATCTGACGGATCGCCTCGTTCATCTGCTTCTCGACCGTGCGGTGGGTCATCAGGATGATTGGCACCAGCTCGCCCTCGGTCGCCTCCTTCTGGATCAGTGCCTCGATGGAGATACCCTGTTCGGCAAGGATAGTGGCCACCCGCGCCAGCACGCCGGGGCGGTCCACCGCCAGCAGTCGCAGATAGTACGCGGAGATGATCTCCTCCATGGGCATGATCGGCAGCTGGCTCACGTCCTCGCTGATGCCGCTGAAGGCCAGGTAGGGCACCCGGTAGTGGTGGTCGGTGGAGATGTCCCGGGCCACATC
>PWIZ01000324.1 GCA_003560175.1 Halomonas sp.
ACAGCCAGCGCATCATGGAGAGCAGCGCCCCGTTGCGCTGGTGGCGACGATCGCGGCCGCGGTACTCGGGACGCAGGAAGAGCGAGGCCACCTCGGCATCCCCGGTGTGATCGGAGCACAGGAAGAGGCTGTCGATGGTGCGATGCAGATCGAGCTGCACCGAGGAGTGGGCCAGGGTACCCACCCGGTAGTGATAGAAGGGAGTCTCACGCCCCACCTCGCCCTCGATGGCACAGCAGCCCGCCAGGTGGCCGCTGGTTTCGTCCTCCAGCACGAAGAAGTAGTTGCGCCGATCTGCCGGCACGCGCTCCTCGAAGGCGTTCACCGTGGCGGCGATCCTGGCGGCCAGGAACTCGCGGTTGTCGGGCAGCGAGGTGAAGCCCACGCCGGTCTCCCGGGAGAGCGCCTGCAGTTCGTCCAGATCACCCTCGGCGATGGGTCGAATGCGCATCACAGCTCTCCCTCGTCGTAGCCCGGATCGCGCTCCTCGGCGCTCCCCTCGCCCATGCCGGGCAGCGCGAGCGGCGCGGCCAGCACCGCGCGCCCCTCCTCCACGCCCAGCCGCTCGGCGTGCTCCGGTGAGAGCATCAGCTGGCCGGTGGGCGACAGCGCATAGCGCGCCACCACGCAGCAGAAGCCCTCCAGGCGCTGGTTGGCGACCATGGCCGGCTCGGCGTCCGGCAGGGCGTGAGCGGGCCTGATGCGCACCGGATGCCAGGCGGCGCGGCGAAAGGTCTGCAGCCGCTCGCGCTCGGCCTTGATCACCGGCCCCGCATCGAAGATGTCCACATGGCGCGAGCGCAGGAATCCCTCGCCCAGCATCTCGGCCAGCGCCGGCTCGTGATCGGGGTGCTCGCGGCCGATGGCGGCCCGCGCCTGGGGGGTGAGCAGCGGCAGGTAGAGCGGGAACTGCGGCATCACCTCGGCGATGAAGCTCTTCGAGCGAATGCCAGCCAGGTTGTTGATCTCCTGGTAGTCGCGCATGAAGAAGTGGCGACCCACGCTGTTCCAGAACGGCGACTCGCCGGCCCCGTCCAGAAAGCCGGGAAAGGCCATGGCCAGGACGCCGGCGAAGCGTTCCGGGTACTGGGCGATGAACATCAGCCGCGCACGGCGCAGCAGACTCTCGGCACTGGTACCCCGGTAGCGGGGCTCCAGCGAGTAGGCACACAGCAGACTCGCCTCCGAGGCCTCGTGGGAGAGCGCCAGGGTCTGCACCTCCCGGCGCACATTGAGCTGCTGGGAGGCGTGGATCAGGGTCTCCTGACGGTAGGTATAGTAGGCGTCCCGAGCGCCGGCCTGGGCGCGAATGGTGGCGGTGCCCACCGCCTCACCGCGCTCCGGGTCCTCGAGGACGAAGGAATAGTGCTCGTCGCCGGGAAAGGCCGCCTCGGCAGCGAAGGCCTGGCGGGAGCGGGCAATCCGCTCCTCCAGGCGGTCGCGGTGGGCCGGCAGGTTGGTCAGCTGTGGCACGGCATCCGAGGCCAGCCGCTCCAGGGCAGGCAGGTCCATGGGCACAACGGGTCGAACGACCAGCATGGTGGGATCTCCGTCGGGTGACAGGGCGCCGGCGGACCGGCTCAATGACCGGCCACCAGCCGCGCCACCGCGCGATCCAGGCGCACCATGCCCTCGGCGATATCCGCCTCGGGGATCACCAGCGAGGGGGCCATGCGCAGCACGTTGGGCCCGGCCACCAGCGCCATCAGGCCCTCCTCGATGGCCAGCGGCAGGATCTCGGCGGCGCGCCCCTCGTAGTCGGCCGACATCACTGCGCCGATCAGCAGGCCCATGCCACGAATCTCTCCGAACACCCCATGCCTGTCGTTGATCGCCTCCAGGTGCTCGCGAAACAGGGCATGCCGGCGCTTCACGCCGGCCAGCACCTCCGGAGTGTCGATGAACTCCACCGCCGCCAGCGCCACCGCCGCACCCAGCGGATTGCCACCATAGGTGGAGCCGTGGGTGCCGGTGGCCATGGCCGGGGCAACGCGGTCGGTGGTGAGCATGGCACCTACCGGGAAGCCGCCGCCCAGCGACTTGGCGCTGGTCAGGATGTCCGGGGTCACGCCGAGTTGCTGATAGGCGTAGAGCGTCCCGGTGCGGCCGACACCGGTCTGCACCTCGTCGAAGATCAGCAGGGCGTCATGGGCGTCACACAGCGCACGCAGCCCGGCCAGGAACTCGGGGTCCCCCGGCAGCACGCCACCCTCGCCCTGCATCGGCTCCACCACCACCGCGCAGGTGTCGTCGTCGATCAGGTTGCGGACGCTGTCGAGGTTGTTGTATTCGCCGTGGACAATGCCCCCCGGCACCGGACCAAAGCCCTGGGCATACTTGGGCTGACCGCCCACGCTGACGGTGAAGAAGGTGCGGCCGTGAAACGACTGGGTGAAGGAGACGATGCGGCTCTTGTGCTCGCCGGCACTGTCGTGGGCCCAGCGGCGGGCCAGCTTCAGTGCCGCCTCGTTGGCCTCGGCGCCCGAGGAGCAGAGGAACACCTTGTCGGCAAAGGTACGCTCCACCAGGCTCCGGGCCAGCGCGAGAGCCGGTTCGTTGGTGTAGACGTTGGAGACATGCCAGAGCCTGCCGGCCTGCTCGGTGAGCGCCCCTACCAGCACCGGATGACAGTGGCCCAGACCGTTGACCGCGATGCCGCCGGCGAAATCGATGTATTCCCGACCAGCCTGGTCCCACAGGCGGCTACCCTCGCCGCGCACCGGAATCGCCTGCTGGGGAGCGTAGTTGGGCACCATGTAGCGGTCGAAGTCGGCGCGGGTCGGGGTCTGGCTCATGTCGCTGATCCTTTACGGAAGGGGAGATTTGTGATGGATACTCTACCGAGTATAGGGATTCCCCCCGTCGACCGCTTTCACCGATGGGACAAGCAGTTGCAAAAAAGGCTAGGCTGAGGCCGAGACCTCGGAGGGGCCCCCATGTTCAACACCACCGCCTGGAACCGCCTGCGCTACAGCCTTTATGCGCCACTCTATGACGCGGTGGCTGAACGCGCCTTTCGTCGGCCACGGCGCATCGCGCTGGGTCAGGTGACCTGGCATCCCGGGATGCGGGTGCTGCTGGTGGGCGCCGGTACCGGGCTTGACTTGCCCTGGCTGCCACGCGACGTGGAGATCCACGCCACCGACCTCAGCCCGGCCATGGTGAGACGCACCGAGCGCCGCGCCGAGGCGCTGGGCATGGACGTCCAGGTGGCGGAAATGGACGCCGAGGCGCTGGCCTACCCCGCCGACCACTTCGATGTGGTGGTGATGCACCTGATCCTGGCCGTGATGCCCGACCCGGCGCGTGGCATCGCCGAGGCCCGCCGGGTCCTGAGCGACGACGGCCAGCTCTGCGTGATGGACAAGTTCCAGGCCGACGCCCACCCTGCGAGCGCCACCCGCCGCACCCTCAACGCCCTCACCTCGGCCGTTGCCACCGACATCACCCGCCAGGCCCGTCCGCTGCTGGAGGGCGCCGGCTTCACCATCGAACAGGACACCCCGGTGATGATGGGCAGGCTGTTTCGTGCCCTGATGGCCCGTCCGGCCTGACCCGCCCAAACCGCCCGGCGTTCAGCGGTTCCGGTGGGCCGGTGCGATGGTGAACCAGACCCCGACGATCACCACCAGGCTGGCGACCACCTGTACCGTCAGGATGTGATCCCCCAGCAGCCACCAGGCGCCCAGCATGGTGAACACCGGAAGCAGGTTGAGATAGACCGCCGCCCGGGTAGGCCCGATCTCGGCCAGAGCGCTGTTGTAGAGCAGCAGTGCCACCACCGAGGGGAAGATACCCAGGTAGGCGAGCCCGGCCCACTGTCGCCCCGTCAGCCCGGGCACCACCTGCCAGGCTCCCTCCAGCAGGGCGATGGGCGCCAGCGCCAGGTTGGCGATGGCCAGCATCACCAGCAGACTGCCATAGCGGGGAAAGCGCGCCATGTGCTCCCTGACCAGGAACGAATACCCCACCCACACCAGCACCGCCGCCAGCATGATCAGATCGCCGGGATTGATGCCCCCGGCCAGCACCTCCGACGCCTGGCCGACCAGGATCACCGCCACGGCGCCGGCCAGAGAGAGCGCCACGCCGGCCCACTGCAGGAGGCGGAAGCGCTCTCCGAGGAAGAGCACGCTGAGCAACAGTGTCACCACCGGGATCAGGCTCTCGAGAATGGCCACGTTGGTGGCCGAGGTGTAGCTCAACGAGGCGTAGATCAGGGCGTTGAAGAAGGCCACGCCGGTGAGCGCCAGCCCCAGCAGCGGCCGCCAGTGACGGCGGAACAGCGGCCAGCCCTGACGCGCCTGGTACCACCCCAGCGGCAGCATGATCGCCAGCGCGATGGCCACGCGCCCCAGCGACACGGTGAAGGGAGGCAGATCGGCCAGCGCCTTGCCCACCAGAATGTTGCCGGAGAAGATCGCCACCACCAGCAGCAGGAAGAGATGGGGCCTCAGGGCGCGCAGTGAGATCAACTCAGTCGTTCCTCTCTCGGTGTCAGGCCGAAGTGGTTGCGGTAGGCGGTGGAGAAGTGCGCCGCCGAGGAGAAGCCGGTCATCATCGCCACCTCCCCCACCGGGTGCTCGCTCTCGCGCAGCCGCCGCCGGGCTTGCTGCAGACGCAGGTCCAGGTAGTAGCGGCTGGGCACCGCCCGCAGGTGCTTCTTGAACAGCCGCTCCAGCTGACGCCGAGAGATGCCCAGGTGCTCGGCCAGTTCCGCGGTGGTCAGCGGCTCCTCGATATTGGCCTCCATCAGCGCCAGAGCCTCTGTCAGGCTCTCGGGGACTCCCCCCGGCAAGCCGGACAACGGCTCCTCGCCCATGCGCACCCGCTCTCGGACGAAGTGTGCCGAGACCCGCTCAGCCAGGACGCTGCCATGCTGGCGACCGACGAGGGTCATCATCATGTCCAGGGCCGCGGTGCCGCCGCTGCAGGTCAGGCGCTCGCGGTCGATCTCGAACGGCTGGGAAGAGAGCCGGATGCGCGGATGGGCGCGGCGCACCTCCTCGAGGCGAGACCAGGGCACCGTGGCTCGATAGCCGTCCAGCAGGCCGGCACGGGCCAGCAGCTCCGCCCCGCCGCCGACCCCCACGATCAGCCGACCGGGCCTCGCCAGCTCGGCCAGCCGCCACCGCAGGGCCTCGTCGACCGCTTGTGCACCGGGGGCACACACCAGCAGCATGTCCAGGTCATCGGGGGCCTGGGCCAGGGCACGCTCGGTCACCAACCCCTGCCCGGAAGCGCTGGCCACCGGCTGCGCCGCCTGGCCCAGGATAATGAGGTGGTAGAGGGGGACTGTGGCGAGCTGGCCGGCCACCATCAGCGGTTCGGTGGCGCATGCCTCGGCCAGCAGCGAGAAACCGGGCAGCACCAGCACGCCGACCCGCCGAAAAGACGGCGACAGAGGCAGGGGTGACGGAGGTTGATGCATGGGCTGAGCCGGCTCGGAACGGAGCCCTTATCTTACCCAAGCGAGCGGCCGGGCGCTAAGGCCCGGCCGACAGGGGGTCGAGGTCGGTCGAGGTCGAACGGCGCCTACTGGGCGCTGCCGCTGTAGATCAGCATGGCGGCGACCAGCAGGCCCAGCACCACGATCACGATGGGCAGCAGGCGCTGCATGGATCGGGGCGGCGGCTTCTTCGCCTCCGGCTGCTCTTCATCCGGCTCCGGATGCTTGAAGTCCTCGGGTTCCATCACCTCCTTGAGATGCTCAAGCTCCTCTTCCGGGTTCTGACTCTCACGCGTATCCATGGCCATCCTCCTCGTTGCTGGAAGCCCTACTTCCGCGCTGGCCACGGAAAATCGTCGGGCTTACAGTGTCACGACATCGAATTCCACGTCCGGGTTCACATCGGCCTCATAGTCGACGTCCTCACGCTCGAAGCCGAACAGCTTCAGGAACTCGTGCTTGTACCCAGCATAGTCGGTGATCGCGAAGAGGTTCTCGGTGGTGACCCGGGGCCACAGCTCCTTGCACGCCTGCTGGACATCATCACGCAGCTCCCAGTCGTCGAGTCGCAGACGGCCGGCCTCGTCGGTGACCCTCTCGCCCTGCGCGGCTGCGGGGGGATAGAGGGCCTCGCCGAACAGGCGGTTGAGCTGCTCGATGGTGCCCTCGTGCAGCCCCTTCTCCTTCATCACCTTGTAGACCATGGCGATATAGAGCGGCATCACCGGGATGGCCGCGCTGGCCTGAGTAACCACCGACTTGAGCACCGCCACATTGGCGGCGCCACCCGAGGCCGAGAGGCGCGTGTCGATCTCGCTGGCGGCGCGATCCAGGTCCTCCTTGGCCTTGCCCAGGGCGCCGTGCCAGTAGATCGGCCAGGTGATCTCGGTGCCGATATAGCTGAAGGCCACGCTGCGCGCGCCCTCGGCCAGTACGCCGGCGCGGTCCAGGGCGTCGATCCACAGCTCCCAGTCCTCGCCGCCCATCACCGCTCGGGTGTCCTCGATCTCCTGCTCGGTGGCGGGTTCGACCTCGGCCTCGAT
>PWIZ01000315.1 GCA_003560175.1 Halomonas sp.
ACGTTCCCTTCCATCTCGCTGACCACCCAGTGAATGCCGTGCCAGTCCACGTCATCCCCCACCACCGGGTGGCCGCCAACGCGCACGGAGATGAAGTCCGCCAGGGTCATCGTCTTCTCTGTCTGGCTGAGCGTCAGACCATAGACGTCGGCGATATCCTGCATCCGGGCATCGCCGGCGAAGGTAAAGGTGCCGAAGAAGGCCCGCTCCTGCTTGAGTTTGGCCTCGCCATTGAAGAGTCGGTTCAGCGCCGGCAGATCCTCACTGCGACCGATCACGCAGATCACGTCACCCAGCTGCAGTCGGGTGCTGCCCTTGGGGTGCAGCATCACATGGTCACGGAACAGCGCCGAGATCAGCGCCCCCGACGGGAAGCGCAACAGGCGAATCGGCACATCCTCCAGATCCGAGTTTTCCACTTCGTAGACGAACATCTCGAAGTCGTTCTCGGGGAGGATGCCCAGGGGGCCGCGCTGGTTGGGCGTGACCGATGTGGGCACCTGCACTCGCATCAACCGCGACATCCACCCCAGGGTGCCGCCCTGAATCAGCAGCGAGAGCAGCACCACCGCAAAGGCCACGTTGAAGTAGAGCGTGGCGTTCTCCACCCCGCCAATCACCGGGAAGATGGCGAGCACGATGGGCACGGCTCCGCGCAGCCCCACCCAGGCGATGAAACCCGTCTCTCGCCAGCGAAACTTGAAGAAGGGCTTGATGCTGATCAGCACCGCCAGCGGCCTGGCAACGAAGATCAGCGCCAGCGCCACCAGGCTGGCGGGAAGCGCGTACTCGAGCAGTTCATTGAGATCGACCAGCAGGCCCAGCACCAGGAACAGCCCGATCTGACTCAGCCAGGCCAGGCCGTCATGAACCGGCAGGATGAAGTTGATATGGCGGCCTGGCTGGTTGCCGATCATCAGCCCCGCCAGATAGATCGCCAGGAAGCCGCTGCCGCCAAAGAAGCTGGTGATGCCGAACACGCTGAAGCCCAGCGCCAGGGCCAGCAGCGAGTAGAGACCGGGGGCAAGATCCACCCAGCGCAGGAGTTTGCCACTGAGCCAGCCCGCGCCCACCCCGATCACGAGCCCCAGGCCGAACTGCTTCACCAGCAACAGCAGGGTATCAACGGTGCCGCTCAGCTCCCCGACCAGCATCTCGACCAGCACCAGGGTGAGGAAGATCGCCATGGGGTCGTTGGTACCGGACTCGATCTCGAGCGTCGCCCCCACCCGCTCGTTGAGATTGACACCGCGACCGCTGAGCATCGAGAACACCGCGGCGGCGTCGGTGGATCCCACGATGGCCCCCACCAGCAGCCCCTCCATCAGGGTGAGGTCGAAGATCCACATGGCCAGCACGCCGACGATCCCGCTGGTAATGAAGACGCCGAGGGTGGCCAGGGACAGGGCCGGACGAAAGCCGACACGAAAGGTCTTGAGGCGGGTACGCAGACCGCCATCCAGCAGGATCATGGCCAGCGCCACGTGGCCAAAGACGAAGGCCAGGCTGTAATTGTCGAACTCAATGCCGAGCAGGCCATCCTCCCCGGCCAGCATGCCTAACCCGAGAAAGATCAGCAGCAGCGGGAACCCGACAAGGCTGGAGAGACGGCTGGCCGGGACGCTGAGCCCGATCAACAAGCCGCTGAGTATGAAGATGGTATTGACGGTATCCATGGCATCCTCGTGGCGGCATATCCGGCATTATTGCATGAGGCCCGCAGCGGTGCGACGCAGCAGCCGGGGCTGGCCAGGCCTTCCCGGCAGCGGATACACTCTTCTGCCGTCGGCCGGTCGGACACCGGCACCACTGCCGGAGCCCCTCCATGCCCGACCCTGCCCTGCTCAAGCGTCTTCCCGCTATCGCGTCTGCCCTCATACTGATGCTGGCGACGCTGATGACAGTGCCGATGGCGCTGGCCCAGCAGGCCTCACCCCCCGCCGACGCCGAACATAACGATGACACCACCCCGGCGGCCCCCGATGACACAGCCGCGGCCACAGAGGCCACTGAAGCCACAGAGCCGAGCACGGTCATTGACTATGGCCCCCGAGTAACACTCACGCCTCCCGAGCCCATCGAGCCGCCGCCGCTCAAGTCCCTGGAGATCATGCTCGACTGGTACCCCGGGCTCCAGCACGCCGCCCTGCTGATCGCTCAGCACAAGGGCCTGCTGGAACCTCGCGGCCTTCAGGTGACCCTGACCACCCCCGCCGACCCCAGCCTGCCGACCCGCTTCCTGGCTGCCGGTCGCATCGACCTGGCGGTGAGTCGCCAGCCGCTGCTGCACCTGCAGGTGGATCGTGGCCTGCCGTTGGTTCGGGTCGGCACCCTGGTCGATCTTCCCCTGGCAGGGCTGCTGCTGCGCGACAACGGCATCATGGAATCCCCGGCCCAGCTGGCGGGCAAGCGGATCGGCTATTCAGTGGAAGAGAGCCGAGAGCTGCTCCTGCCGGCGCTGCTCAAGCCCTACGGCATTGCCATCGAGGAGCTGGAGCTGGTTGACGTCAACTTCAGCGCCGTCATCCGGATGGTCGATGATGAGCTTGACGGCGTGATGACACCCCAGCGCCTCGCGCTGCCCCGCCGACTGGGCGACGAGGGCGTGACCGCGCGGTCATTTGCCCTGGAGGAGCACGGTATTCCCCGCCATGAGGGGCTGATCCTGGTGGCCAACCGCGACCGACTCGGCGCCCAGCGGGAGAGTCTGCGACGGCTTCTGGAGGCGCTGGCCGATGCCACCGCCTGGAGCCTGGAGTATCCTGAGGAAGCCTGGGCGCTGCTGGCAGAAAACGAGCCTGCCCTGGACACCCCGGCGAACCGGGACGCCTGGCCGGCCATGCTGATGCGCCTGAGTGGACGCCCCGCCGCCCTGGACCAGGGCGGCTACAGGCGCTTCGAGGCCTTCCTATATGAGCAGCGCCTGCTCGAGACCCTCACGCCGGTGGAAAAGCTGGCGGTTGACCTGGGCGCGCCCTGATGAAGGGCCCGCTGGTCTTCCTCGACCTCGAGACCACCGGGGTCGGCTATACCGCCGTACGCTCGGCAAGAAACGCCTCCACTGACTCGCGAAAGGCCTCTGGCTGTTCGGCATGCAGCCAGTGCCCGGCCTCCAGGGTCACCACCTCAGCCTCGGGCAGCACCTTCTTCAGGGCGGGCAGCATCGCGTCGGTGACGTAGGAGGAGTTGGCGCCACGCAGCACCAGGGTCGGCCCCGGAAAGGCGCCCTCGCCCGCTGGCGGTCCCATGATCGTCTCGTAGTCGTCCTGAATCTCGTCGAGCCCCAGGCGCAGTTGCAGGCCGCCTTCCTCGGCACGCTCCAGGTTGGTGGCCAGGAACAGCCTGACCGCCCGCTCCTTGACGTGCTCACCCAGCAGGTCGTCGGCCTCGCGGCGGTTGGCCGGTCGGCCCTCCTCGAGGCGGCGCAGTCCGGCGAACACGCTGTCGTGGTCGTGGCCATAGGCCAGCGGGGCGATGTCGCCGACGATCAGCGAGGCCACCCGCTCGGGGGACACCCGCGCCAGCGAAATCACCACCTTGCCGCCCATGGAGTGGCCGAGCAGATGGGCCCGCGGTATCTCCAGGCGGTCCAGCAGCTGGATCACATCCTCGGCCATGGCGTCATAGCCCATCCCCTCGGCGTGGGGGGAGCGGCCATGGTTACGAAGATCCACGGCGACCACCCGGCGCGTCTCCTGCCACGCCTTGACGTGGGAGCGCCAGTTGTCGGCGCTGCCGAACAGGCCATGGATGACCACCAGCGGCACGCCCTCGCCACCGGTATCCTGAAAGTTGAGCTCTACGGACATGACACTCTCTCCTTGGCCGGTTCCTCGGCCAGTCTCAGAGACGGGGTTGGACCGCTGTAGCGGCCGAGGACTCGCCATCGGTGGTCGCCAGCAGTCGACGGCTTAGGGTCGCCAGCAGCACGCCGTACAAGGGTACGAAGAACAGCAGGCTGATGATCAGCTTGATGACATAGTCGACCCAGGCGATCTCCAGCCAATTGGCCGCCATGAAGGGGTCGGGGCTGTTGTAAAAGGCGATAGAAAAGAAGGCGAAGGTATCGGCCAGGTTGCCCAGCACCGTGGAGATCGCCGGCGCCACCCACCAGGCCTTGAGGCCGCGCAGGCGATCGAACACCTGCACGTCGAGCAGCTGGCCCAACAGGTAGGCCATGAAGCTGGCCACCGCGATGCGCGCCACGAACAGGTTCCACTCCCCCAGGGCCTCGAGGCCGGCGTAGCTGCCCCGCGGGAACACGACCGACACCACGTAGGAGATCACCAGTGCCGGCAGCATGACACGCATCACGATGGCCCGGGCCGGCTCCTTGCCGAACAACCGCACGGTCAGATCGGTGGCCAGGAAAATGAACGGAAAGCTGAAGGCCCCCCAGGTCGTGTGGAAGCCGAACAGGGTGAACGGCAGCTGCACCAGATAGTTGCTGGCGGCGATCACCAGGACATGAAAGGTGATCAACAGCGCCAGCAGACGGCGCTGCTGGGCATCAGAAAGCGCGAACATGACCATATCCTTTTTTTGCAGGAGGGGTGAGGGAACCCTCGTGGAACGGGCCGCCGAGGCAGCGTGCGGTGGCGCATTATACGGACCGCACCCACCGCTGGCCATGCCCACCAAGGCAGACGCCGCCCCGAAGGGCGGCGTCATGGCGGGTGCCGTTACTGCTGTCGAGATATCAGAGCTGACGCGACTCATGGGCGGCGCCCACGTCGCGAGCCTTCATGGCCTCGTGTACGTCTTGCAGGCTCGCCGGGTCGTCGATGGTGGACGGCACCCCGTACTCCTTGCCATCGGCGATGTTGCGCAGCAGCTTGCGCAGGATCTTGCCGGAACGGGTCTTGGGCAGGCGATCCACCACCAGCACCTGCTTGAAGCAGGCAATCGGGCCGATCTTCTCGCGCACCAGCGCGATCAACTCCTGCTCGAGGTCATCTTCACGGCCCTCGAAGCCATCCTTGGGAATCACCAAACCGATGGGCAGCTGGCCCTTGAGAGCATCATGAATACCGATCACGGCACACTCGGCGACCGCCGGATGAGCCCCGACGACCTCCTCCATCTCGCCGGTGGAGAGGCGGTGGCCGGCCACGTTGATGACGTCATCGGTACGGCCCATGATGAACAGGTAGCCGTCCTCGTCCACATAGCCGCCGTCGCCGGTCAGGTAGTAGCCCGGGAAGGCCGACATGTAGGCCGAGTGGAACCGCTGCGGATCGCCCCACACCCCCACCAGACAGCCCGGCGGCATGGGCTGCTTGATCACTACGCTACCCTGCTGCATCGGCCCCATCTGCTCACCCTCGCGATCGAGGATCTGCACATCGAAGCCCGGCACCGGCACGGTGGCGCTGCCCGCCTTGGTGGGCATCGGCTCCAGACCATGCATATTGGCGGCGATGGGCCAGCCACTCTCGGTCTGCCACCAGTGATCGATCACCGGCACCTCGAGCAGGTCGTCGAGCCAGTGGAAGGTGGGCGGGTCGAGACGCTCGCCGGCCAGGAACAGCGCCTTGAGGCAGGAGATGTCGTACTGCTCGAGGAGCTTGCCTTCCGGGTCCTCCTTCTTGATGGCCCGGAACGCCGTCGGCGCGGTGAAGAAGCTCTTCACCTGATACTCGTTGATCAGCCGCCAGAAGGCGCCGGCATCCGGGGTCTTCACCGGCTTGCCCTCGTAGACCACGCTGGTGGCACCGCGCAGCAGCGGCGCATAGACGATATAGGAGTGACCCACTACCCAGCCCACGTCCGAGGCCGAGAAGAAGACCTCACCGGGCGCCACGTCGTAGATGACGTCCATGGAGTAGGCCAGCGCCACCGCATAGCCGCCGGTGTCGCGCACCACGCCCTTGGGCTTGCCGGTGGTGCCGGAGGTGTAGAGCACGTAGAGCGGGTCGGTACCCTTCACCGACACACAGTCGGCGGGCTCGGCCTGGGCCACCAGGGTGGCCCAGTCGTGGTCGCGTTCGCCCAGTTCGGCAGTGAACTGCTCGCGCTGGAAGATCACGCAGGCATCGGGCTTGTGGCTGCTCTGCTCGACGGCCGAGTCGATGATGCCCTTATAGGGCAGCACCTTGTTGACCTCGACCCCGCAGGAAGCGGCCACCACCACCTTGGGCGTGGCGTCCTCGATGCGAACGGCGAGCTCATGGGGAGCAAAGCCACCGAACACCACGGAGTGCACGGCGCCCAGGCGCGCGCAGGCGTACATGGCCACCAGCGCCTCGGGCACCATCGGCATGTAGATCACTACGCGATCGCCCTTCTCCACCCCCAGGCCCTTGAGGGCACCCGCGAAGCTGGCGACCTGGTCACGCATCTCGCGATAGGTCAGGGTGCGCTTGCTATCGGTGACCGGGGAGTCCCAGAAGATCGCCGGCTGGTCG
>PWIZ01000384.1 GCA_003560175.1 Halomonas sp.
CCAGCGCCTGACCAGCGGCCGGCTCGCTTCCGGGTGATTGGCGAGCAGCGCCTCGGCCAGGGGCGCGACCCGTTCCAGCAGGTCGGCGTCGCGCTCCAGATCGGCGATCTTCATCTGGGCCAGGCCGGTCTGCCGGGTACCCAGCACCTCCCCGGGCCCGCGAAGCTCGAGGTCCTTCTCGGCGATGCGGAAGCCATCGTTGGTCTCGCGCATCACCGCCAGGCGCTGCTTCGAGTTGGCCGACAGCGGCGGATGGTAGAGCAGCACGCAGAAGCTCACCGTGGAGCCACGCCCCACGCGACCGCGGAGCTGATGCAGCTGGGAAAGTCCGAGCCGCTCAGGATTTTCGATGATCATCAGGCTGGCGTTGGGCACATCGACCCCCACCTCGATCACCGTGGTGGCCACCAGCAGGTCCAGTTCGCCGGCCTTGAAGGCATCCATCACCGCAGCCTTCTCGGCGGCCTTCATACGCCCATGGACCAGGCCGATGGTGAGCTCCGGCAGCGCCTCGGTGAGCTCGTCGCGGGTCGCCTCGGCGGCCTGGCACTCCAGCACCTCGGACTCCTCGATCAGGGTGCAGACCCAGTAGGCCTGCCGTCCCTCGCCGCAGGCGTGGCGAATGCGTTCCACCACCTCGGGACGCCGCTCGTCGGGCATCGCCACCGTTTTAACGGGAGTGCGCCCGGGGGGGAGCTCGTCGATCACCGAGACGTCCAGGTCGGCGTAGGCGCTCATCGCCAGGGTGCGGGGAATGGGGGTAGCGGTCATCACCAGCTGGTGAGGCGTCAGGCCGCCGGCTTCCCCCTTCTCACGTAGCGCCAGCCGCTGGTGCACACCGAAGCGATGCTGTTCGTCGATGATCGCCAACCCCAGACGCTGGAAGTGCACGTCGCCCTGGAACAGGGCGTGGGTGCCTACCACCATGCGTATGCGGCCGTCCTGGATGGCCGCCTTGGTGTCCAGGCGGCCCTTGCCCTTGAGTTTGCCGGAGAGCCAGCCCACCTCGATGCCGAGGGGTTCGAACCAGGCCCGAAAGGCGCGGTAGTGTTGCTCGGCCAGTATTTCGGTGGGCGCCATCATCGCCGCCTGGCAGTCACCGGCGATGGCGGCCAGGGCCGCCATGGCGGCCACCACCGTCTTGCCGGAGCCCACATCGCCCTGCACCAGGCGCAGCATGGGCACCTCCCGGGCGAGGTCGGCACCGATCTCGTCCAGCACCCGGCGCTGAGCACCGGTCAGCGAGAAGGGCAGCTGGGTCAGGAAGCGCGCCTGAAGACCGCGCCCGGAGGGCAGCGCCGGGGCGCCATCTTCCTGGATGCGCAGGCGTACCGCCTGGAGACTGAGGCGGTGGGCCAGTAGCTCCTCCAGAGCCAGACGACGGCCGGCCGGATGGCGGCCGTTGGCCAGCGCCGTGGCGTCCACGTTCGGCGGCGGCTGGTGCAGCACATGCAGGCAGTGATGAAGCTCGGGCAGGCGAAAGCGGGTGCGCAGGTCTTCGCTGATCCAGTCCGGCAGCATCTCGGGACGCGCCTCGAGGAGCTCCAGGGCCTGTTCGATCAGTGCCCGCAGGCGGGTCTGGTGCAGCCCCTCGGTGGCGGGGTAGATGGGCGTCAGGTGGTCTTCCACCGGCGGGGCGTCGGCCTTGAGCAGCCGATACTCGGGGTGGTAGATCTCCAGCCCGGTGGCCCCGGCTCGGGCCTCACCGAAGCCGCGCAGCCAGGTGCCGGGCTGAAACTGCTGCTGCTGGGCCGGCGAGAAGTGGAAGAAGCGCAGGCTGAGCAGGCCGGAGCCGTCGCGCAGCCGCACCAGCAGGCTGCGACGACGCCCCCGCACCACCTCAGCGGCCACCACCTCGCCCTCCACTACCGCTTCGTGGCCGGCGCGCAGGGTGCCGATGGGAGTGATGCGGGTGCGGTCCTGGTAGCGCAGCGGCAGATGAAATAGCAGATCGGCCACGCTCTCGATGCGCAGCCGGGCAAGCTTCAGCGCCAGCGCTTCGCCGACGCCTTTGAGCGACGTGACCGGCGCGTCGAGTGCGTTCATGTCGTCACGGGTTCGGCCGCGCGGCAGCGGGCAATGGCCTCGGTCACGGCATCGATCGCCTTGGGCCGCGGAAAGCTGGCACGCCAGGCAATGGCCACGGTGCGGGCCGGGGCGGGCGGGGCGAAGGGACGGCTGACCAGCAGGCCGCTCTCGTAGTGGACGGTGCCGATGGCCGAACTCGGCAGCACGGTGATGCCCAGCTTGGAGGCCACCATGTGACGGATGGTTTCCAGTGAGCCCCCCTCGGCGGTGAGGGTGTTGTTCGGACTGTTGAGTTTCTGACTGATGGCAGGACAGGCCTCCAGGATCTGGTCCCGGAAGCAGTGGCCCTCGCCGAGCAGCAGCAGTCGCTCCTTGAGCAGCTCCTCCTTGAGGATGACCTCGCGCTCTGCCCAGGGGTGGTCGGCGGGCATCAGTACTTCGAACTCCTCCTCGTACAGGGCCTTGGTGACCACATCGGTCTCGGTGAAGGGCAGGGCGATGATGATGGCGTCCAACTCGCCGCTCCTCAACTTGCGGCGCAGGTTGCCGGTAAAGCCCTCCTCGATGTAGAGCGGCATCTGTGGCGCGCCACGGCGCAGCTCGGGTATCAGGTGCGGGAAGAGGTAGGGGCCGATGGTATAGATGGCGCCGAGGCGCAGGGGACTGGCCAGCTGGTCCTTGCCGGCATTGGCCAGCTCCTTGATCACGCTGGTCTGTTCCAGTACCCGCTGGGCCTGCTCGACAATCTTCTCGCCCAGCGGCGTGACTTGGACGGTGGATTTGGAGCGTTCGAACAGGGCGATGCCCAGCTCCTCCTCAAGCTTCTTGACCGCCACGGAGAGGGTCGGCTGGGAGACGAAGCAGCGCTCGGCGGCGCGTCCGAAATGGCGCTCCTGAGCCAGTGTCACGATGTAGCGGAGTTCTGTTAGAGTCATTCTGGTTGCCTTACAGGCATCCTCTTGAAATTCCAATAGGGACTTTTTATCAGGGGGCAGGGAAAAGGTGAAGAGAACAACGCTTATTCTGGGCTGTGGGGATATCGGAGTTGGGCTTGGCCAGCGGCTGAAGGCGGCCGGCCAGCGGGTGGTGGGCGTGCGCCGCAACGCGTCGGCGTTGGCCGGCAGCGGCCTGGAGGCTGCCGGCGCGGACCTCACCGATCCCGCCAGCCTGGCCGCTCTGCCGGACGCCGACGTGCTGGTCTACGTGGCCAGCGCCGACCGCTTCGAGGAGGAGGCCTACCGCGCCGCCTACCCCGAGGGGCTCAAGGCGGTGCTGGCCGAGTTCGGCGCGCGCAAGCGGTCGCCGAAGCGGGTTTTCTTCGTCTCCTCCACCAGCGTCTATCCCCAGCAGGCCGGTGAAGAGGTCGACGAGGCGAGCCCCGCCGAACCCACCGGCTTCGCCGGGGCGCTAATGCGCGAGGCCGAGCAGGCGCTGCTCGGCCATGAGCTTCCCGGCACCGCCGTGCGCTTCTCGGGCATCTACGGTCCCGGCCGCGACCGCCTGATCCGCCAGGTCAGCGAGGGCCGCATCGCCCCGGCCAGCCCCGCCATGTACACCAACCGTATCCATCGCGACGACTGTGCCGGGGTTTTGGCTCACCTGATCGAGCGTACCCTGGCCGGTGAGGCGGTGGACGACCTCTATCTGGCCAGCGACTGCGAGCCGGCGCCGCTCCACGAGGTGATGAGCTGGCTGGCCCAGCAGCTCAAGGTGGAGGCCACCGAGACCATCCAGTCGCCGCTGCGCCGCCGTGCCAGCAAGCGCTGCTGCAATGCCCGACTGCTGGCCAGCGGCTACCAGTTCCTCTACCCCAGCTACCGCGACGGTTATTCCCAGGTGCTCAGGGAGGGCGGCTTCCTGCCTGCAAAGGCCTGACCGCCACGGGCTGATCTTTCGCCATATCGCTGATCAGAGCGGGAAGCGATACCCCAGCGTCAGGGTCTCGAAGCCATCATTCGGACGCTTGATCCCGGCGTTGGAGTAGTGGGTCAGTGCCAGGGAGAGCTCGCCGGCGGCCCAGGGCAGCCCCACTGCCAGGCGGTCCTCGAACTGGAAGGCAGTGGAGAGGTTGCGTGCCTCCACTCGGGTCTTGAGGAAGAGGGCCGCACCGATGCCGCCCTCCAGGAAGAGGCCGCGCTCGCCGGCGAAGGTCCAGCGCAGCGCTGGGGCCAGGGTCAGGGCGGCGTTGCCGTCCACCTCTTCACTCGATAGCAGCAGCAGGCCGCCACCCAGGCGCAGCGAAAGCTGCTCACGAACCGCCTCCAGAGGAAGCTGCCGATCTAGCTCCACCTTGACAGCCGCGGTGGATTCGCCGGTGACACCAGCGGAGAGCACCAGGTCGGCGGCGGCCGGTGACCCGGCAAGAACGAGGCTGGCGAGAAGGGCGGCGGCCCGGAAGATATGACGCGACATTCCCTGCTCCCGCGTGTCGTGGGTGGCTCAGCTCGCGATGGAGCGAGACAGGCTGGAATAGCGGCTACCCCGGTGATCCGTTATCGACTGTATCAGCTCGAGTCGATTATAGCGCCAGACAAGGTTCGGCATCGGCAACTCGGCCGCTTCGAGCCGCTCGGCTCGGCGCAGCAGAGTGACGTGGGGCACGTAGCGCGAAGGGCGCCCGGTGATACCGAAACTCTTCAGCGCATCCCAGAGCCGCCCCTGCAAGGCGCTGAGCGCCGTGTCGGGCGTCTGTCTGCCCACCCAGACGATGCCCGGGCGCCGGAAGTGGCCCCAGGCGTCCAGCCGCCACTCCCCGGGCGGCACCGCCAGTCGGTTCACCCAGTCCACCAGTTCGGTGGCCTGCACATCGCTCACCTCGCCAAGGAAGGCCAGGGTCAGGTGCAGGCTCTCGTCCGGCGTGCGCCGCCCGCCGCAGCTGGCCTGGGCGGCGTCGGCTAGTTCACCGAGCCGTTCGCGCAGCTCCGGGGGCGGCACCAGCGCCAGAAAGAGCCTCATGGGCCTGTCAGTCGCCGATGACCATCACGGCTTCCGCCTCGAACTGAGCGCCCTTGGGCAGCGCCTTGACGCCCACTGCGGCGCGGGCCGGGTAGGGCTTGTCGAAGACCTCCTCCATCACCTTGTTGACGATGGCGAAGTTACCCAGGTCGACCAGATAGAGGTTGAGCTTGACGATCTCGCCCAGGGAGCCGGCGGCCTCTTCGCAGACGGCCTTGAGGTTGGTGAAGACTTGGCGGGCCTGGGCCTCGAAGTCATCGGAGACCAGTTCCATGGTGGCCGGGTCCAGGGGGATCTGGCCGGAGAGGTAGACGGTGTTGCCGGCCTTGATGGCCTGGGAGTAGGGGCCGATGGCGGCGGGCGCCTTGTCGGTGTTGATCACGGCCTTGTTGCTCATGGTGTGCTCCGTTGGACAGGTTGCTGTTGTGGATAATGAAACGCGGCCCGGCCACCCCTGCGGGGCGCTGCCGGGCCGGCCGGAGAAGCTCAGTTGCCGAGTCGGGTGATGCGTTCGACATGGGGCAGGTTGCGCAGTCGCTTGATGATGCGCGCCAGGTGGACGCGATTGCGCACCGACAGGGTCAGGTTCACGGTGACCAGGCGGGCATCACGCTCCTCGATGCCGATGCGTTCGATGTTGGCCTCGGCATCGGTCACCAGGCCGGCCAGTTCGGCCACCAGGCCGCGACGGCTCTCCACCTCCAGGCGCAGCGCCACCGGGAAATCCTCGGCGATGTCTTCGGACCACTCGAGGGCGAACAGCTTGTCCGGGTCATTCCTGAGCTCGCCCAGATTACGGCACTCGGTGCGGTGCACCACGATCCCCTTGCCCACCGAGAGATGGCCGATGACTGGGTCGCCCGGTAGCGGATGACAGCAGCGGGCGAACTTGATCACCATGCCTTCGTCGCCACTGATCAGGATGGGACCATGGGCGCGCGATGCGTCTTTGCCTGCGGGCGATTCGCCATGCTGCAGGTCGAGCAGACGGCGACCCACCACGTGGGCGATCCGAGTGCCCAGGCCAATGGACTCCAGGAGGGCTTCGACGTTTTTCAGGTCGAGCTCGGCCAGCAGACTGGCCAGCGGCCCATCGGGCAGCTCCTCCAGGCTGGTCTCGAACTGGGCCAGCGACTTGTTGAGCAGTCGCCGACCGAGCTGCACCGCTTCGGTATGCTTCTGGTGCTTGAGCGCATGGCGAATCGCCGAGCGGGCCTTGGCAGTAGCCACGAAGTTGAGCCAGGCCAGGTTGGGCCTTGCCCCGGGGGCGGTAATGATATCCAGGGTCTGGCCGCTTTCCAGGCGAGTGGAGAGCGGGGCCAGGTGGCGGTCGATGCGACAGGCGATGGTGCCGTTGCCGATATCGGTATGTACCGCATAGGCGAAGTCGATCACCGTGGC
>PWIZ01000289.1 GCA_003560175.1 Halomonas sp.
CGGGTCGGCGGGGCCACCATCGAGGAGTCCGCCATCGCCCAGGAGATGCAGTTCCATCCGGCGGACTCCGCCGGCACCGCTCAGCTCAAGGCCGCCCGGGCGCTGGTAGTGCGCGAGCTGCTGTGCCAGCGCGCCGCGGCCCTCGGCCTACTCGAGTCGTCCGGTGAGTCGCTGGACGAGGGCGATACCGCCATCGCCGCCCTGCTGGAGAAGGAGCTGGACGTGCCAGAGCCCTCCGAGGAGGACTGCCGCCGCTTCCACGCCGCCCATGCCGAGCGTTTCAGCGAGCCCACTCTCGTGAAGGTGCGCCACATCCTGCTGGCCGCGGCACCGGATGACGCCGAGGGTCGGGATGCCGGTTACCGACAGGGCGAAAAGCTGGTCGAGTTGCTTGCCGAGATCCCCGAGCGTTTCACCGAGTTTGCCATGCGCCACTCCGCCTGTCCCTCGAAGGAGCAGGGCGGTGAGCTGGGCTGGTTGGCTCCGGGCCAGACCGTGCCCGAGCTGGACCGTGCCCTGCAGCACCTCCCTGAGGGCCTGCACGACCGCCCCCTGGCCTCGCGCTACGGCTGGCATCTGGTGGCCATCGACGAGCGTATCGAGGGGCGCGAGCTGCCCTTTGATCAGATCGCCGAGCGCGTGCGCCACAGCCTTCGCGAGCAGTCCACCCGTCGTGCGCTGCGCCATTACCTGCTGATGCTGGAGGCGGAGATCGGCGTCGAGGGAGTCACCCTGGACGACGATAGCGCCAACTCGCTGATGCAGTGACGCGAGGGCCGTGCCAGGCCCTCGCGTACCGCCGTTTTTCTGTGCATCTGCCGCCCGCGCCACGGGCGGTCAGGAGGACCCCATGGCCCACGTTCACGCCAACACCCCCTTCACCCCGCTGGGTATCGCGGTGCTGACTGTCTCCGACACTCGCGGCTTCGACGAGGACGGCAGCGGCGACCTGCTCGCCGAGCGCCTCACCCAGGCCGGCCACGCCCTGGTCGAGCGGCGCATCGTCCCCGACGATGTCTATCGCATCCGCGCGGTGGTCTCGAAGTGGGTGGTGCGTGACGACATCCAGGTGGTGCTGGTCAATGGCGGCACCGGCTTCACGCCACGCGACACCACGCCCGAGGCGCTGACGCCGCTGTTCGACAAGGCCATCGACGGCTATGGCGAGCTGTTTCGCCAGCTGTCGCTCGCCAGCATCGGTACCTCCACCATCCAGTCCCGCGCGGTGGCCGGGCTGATCGACCGCACCCTGGTCTTCGCCATGCCCGGCTCGCCCAAGGGCTGCGCCACCGCCTGGGACGGCATCCTGGCCGCCCAGCTCGATGCCCGTACCCGGCCCTGCAACTTCGTGGCCATGGTGCTGCCCCAGGCCGAACGCTGCGCCAGTCGCCAGGCGTCGAGCCCCGAGGCCGAAGCGACTCATCAGGCGGTGACATCATGAGCGGCTGCGGCTGTGCCGAGGTCGTCACCCCCGGGATGCTCGATCTCTTCGACGCCCGGGCGCGGATGATCGCCGCGGCCCGGCCCATCCGCGGTTCCGAACGGGTGGCCCTGGCCGAGGCCGCCCGCCGGGTGCTGGCCGAGGATGCCGTGGCCGGCCTCGACATGCCGGGCGTCGACAACAGCGCCATGGACGGCTATGCCCTGCGCCTGGCCGAGCTCTCTCACGAGGGCCTGCCGGTGGCGCTGCGGGTGCCCGCCGGGGCCGGCGTGCTCAGGCTGCCCGAGAGGGGCTGTGCGCGGATCTTCACCGGTGCGCCGGTGCCGCTGGGCGCCGATGCCGTGGTGCCCCAGGAACGAGTGCATCTTGACGTCGAGGGCCGGGTGCACGTCGAGGGCGAATTGGCCAAGGGTGCCAATATCCGCCGCCGCGGCGAGGAGACCCGAGCGGGGGCGCTGCTGCTGCCGGAAGGGACGCGCCTGGACGCCGCGGCTATCGCCCTGCTGGCCAGCCATGGCCTTGGCGAGGTGAGCGTGGTGCGACGCCTTAGGGTGGCGGTGATCTCCACCGGTGACGAGCTGATCGAGCCGGGCAGTGCCCGGGTGCCGGGCCAGGTCTACGACAGCAATCGCGCCATGCTGCAGGCCCTGCTGGTCCAGGCCGGCTGTGAGGTGCTCGACCTGGGCGTGATTGCCGACACTCCCCTTGACCTGCGTCAGGCCTTTGCTGGGGCCCGAGTCGAAGCCGATCTGGTAATGTGTACCGGTGGTGTTTCGGTAGGAGAGGAAGACCATGTGCGCCCTGTCATCGAGCGTCTGGGTGGTATTGCCTTCCACGGGGTGGCCATCAAGCCCGGCAAGCCCTTCGCTCTTGGCTACCTGGGCGATTCGCTGATCGACGGTACGCCGCTGATCGCCCTCCCGGGCAACCCCGTGGCCTCACTGGTGGGCTGGCAGCTGTTGGCGCTGCCCTTCGTTCAGGTCCGGCAGGGGCGCGAGGCGGCGCCGCTGCAACGCTTCCCGGTGGCCGCCGGCTTCTCTCGGCGCGGTCCCAGAGGGCGGCGCGAACTGTTGCGGGTGGTGCTGGACTGGACCTCGGGCGCGCCGGTGGCTCGCCTGGCCGGGGGGCAGGGTTCCCACATGCTCAGCGCGGCGAGCCAGGCCAACGGCTACCTGATGATCGATGCTAACAATAACGTGGAGGAAGGCCATGCCTATGGTTACTGCCCCGCCGTCCAGTTCCTCGACTGAGCTTCTCTTCAAGCCCAAGCAGCTGCGCGAGCTGGTGCTGGGTATCCCCTGGCTCGCGGCGCTGTCCGACAAGGAGGTGGAAACGCTGCTCGAGGCGTCCGAGCTTCGCACCCTGACGCCCCGCGAATGGCTGTTTCGCCAGGAGACGCCGGCCCAGTGGCTGCACATCGTGATCAGCGGCACCGTGCGCCTGGTGCGTTCCGCCGGTGACGGCTGCATGGCCACCATCCGCTGCGTGGAGCGTGGTGGCACCCTGGGGGAGCTGAGCATGGTCTCCAGCGCCGGGGTCTACCTCTACTCCTCGGAGGCGCTGCGCCGCACCCATGTGCTGTCGATCCCCGCGGCACGCTGCCGCGATATCCTCGATCGCCAGCCGGCTTGCCGTGCCGAGTTCATGAGCCGCCTGGCGCTGGAGCTCACCGAGCGCCTCGAGGATCTGGCGCTACTCACCCAGGGCGACGCCATGTCGCGGCTGGTCAGCTACGTGCTGCGCCAGCTGCCGGCGGGGCGCACGAAGGCCCCTCGGGTGGTCCGCCTGACCATTCCCAAACGCTGGCTGGCAGCGCAGCTGGCCATGACGCCGGAGACCCTGTCGCGGCTGCTGGGCAAGCTGCGCGACAGTGGTGCCATCAACATCGACCGCCAGCGATTAACCGTGCTTGATGAGCAGAAGCTGCGCGACTTCATGATGACCGACGACTGACGTCTCCAAGGACGTCGGGAACGCACCGGAAGAGGGAGGCGACATGTCCCGAGCCACCAGCAAGCCCCGTACCCTGGTCTACTCCTGCTCGGGCTGCTCCGACGTGGCTCAGTTGGCCAACGATGTGGCCCTGCGCCTGGACCACACCGGCGCGGCCGAGATGTCCTGTATCGCTGGCGTCGGCGGCGGGGTGCCCGGCCTGATGCGCGTCGCCCGCTCCGGCCGCCCCATCGTGGCTATCGACGGCTGTCAGATGCACTGTGCCAGCCACTGCCTGGCCAACGCGGGGGTGACGCCCACCGAACACGTGAAGCTCTACGAGCGCGGTCTGCGCAAACGGCGCGGTCGGTTCTATGACGAGGCGACCGTCGCCGAGGTGGCCACCGAGGTGGGCGAGCTGATCGCCCGGTTGCCGATGGATGCCGAGGCCGGCGTGGCGCCTGCCAGGGTCCGGACATGAACGCTCTCGTCGACGGCTTCGGCCGCACCGTCCGCTACCTGCGCCTCTCGGTCACAGACCGCTGCGACTTCCGCTGCGTCTACTGCATGGCCGAGGAGATGACCTTTCTGCCACGGGCTCAGGTGCTTACCCTGGAGGAGATGGCCACTCTGTGCCGCGCCTTCATCGAACTGGGTGTGGAGAAGATACGCCTCACCGGCGGCGAGCCGCTGGTCAAGCGCGGCATCGAGACCCTGGTTTCGGAGGTCGGCGCCATGGAGGGGCTGTTCGACTTCGCCATGACCACCAACGGTGCCGGTCTGGTCAAGCACGCCCGCGCCCTGCGCGACGGGGGACTCCAGCGCCTCAATATCAGCCTCGACACCCTGGACCCGGGGCGCTTCCGCGCCCTGACGCGCACCGGTGATCTAGCGAAGGTCATCGCCGGCATCCGCGCCGCTCGCGAGGCCGGTTTCAAGCGCATCAAGCTCAACGCCGTGGTCCTCAAGGGGCGCAACGATGACGAGATTCTCGACCTGGTCGAATTCGCCCGTGCCGAGCAGGTGGATATCAGCTTTATCGAGGAGATGCCGCTGGGCCAGGCCATCGGCCACGACCGCGCCGCGACCTTCTGCTCGAGCGACGAGGTGCGTGGGACCATCGAATCCCGCCACGCTCTGGTGCCCACCACCGAGACCACCCTGGGTCCGTCGCGCTATTTCCGCATGGCCGACAGTGACTCGCGGATCGGCTTTATCTCGCCCCACAGCCACAACTTCTGCGACGCCTGCAATCGGGTGCGGGTCACCGCCGAGGGCCGTCTGCTGCTCTGCCTGGGCAACGAGCACTCCGTAGACCTGCGCGCCGTGCTGCGCCGCCACCCCGGCGACACCGAGCGCCTCAAGGCCACCATCGTCGCCGCCATGACGAAGAAGCCCGAGCGTCACCACTTCACCACCGATGGCGACGTCCAGGTGGTGCGCTTCATGAATATGACCGGCGGCTAGCCAACGCCGGGTGGCGGTGATGCGCTTGGCGAGTGCCTGCCAGCATGCCCGGGTCTTCTTTTCAATGATGACCCAGAGAAGCATGGCGGGCTTCCGCTGACAGCAAATGATTCGCCTTGTCTGTCAGCGACAACTTGCCCCCTGAAAGCGACGGGAAGGTCCTGGTCCATTAGCTGCCCACCGGTGGATATGCAATTCTGACATGTCAGATCGCGACGCCTTGCGGTGCCTTTCGGGACGGACTTGCCTGATCGCGACAGCTGGATACCGGCGGGCGTCTGAACACGGATATAAAAACAACCATCGTACGATCCCGTACAGGAGTCTCACCATGACGCTCCATCCCCAGGCGCCGCAGAAGTCGGCCGCTCCCCAGGCCATCGGTTTCCTGCTGCTGGAAAATTTCACTCTCTTCTCCCTGGCCTCGGCCATTGAGCCCTTGCGCATGGCCAACCAGCTGGCCGGCCGGGAGCTCTATCGCTGGTTCACCCTGACCATCGACGGTGAGCCCATCTCCGCCAGCGATGGCCTCAAGGTCACCCCGGATGCGGCGATCACGGTGCCGCTGGCGCTGGACATGGTGGTGGTGTGCGGGGGAGTCGGGCCGGCCCGCGCCGTAGAGCGCGAACATGTTGCCTGGCTGCAGGGCCAGGCACGCCTCTCCCGTCGGCTGGGGGGCATCTGCACCGGCAGCTGGGCGCTGGCCAAGGCGGGGCTACTGGATGGCTACGAGGCCAGCGTCCACTGGGAGTGCCTGGCCGCCGTGCAGGAGTCTTTCCCCCGTGTCCTGCTGACGACACGGTTGTTCTCCATCGACCGCGACAGGGCGACTGCCTCGGGCGGGACCGCCCCCCTGGACATGATGCTCACCCTGATCGGTCGGGATCATGGCCGCGAACTCTCGGCGGGGATTTCCGAGATGTTCATCTGCGACCGTGTGCGCGGGGAGCAGGACCTCCAGCGCGTGCCGCTCAAGCATATTCTCGGAACGACCCAGCCCAAGCTACTGGAGATCGTGGCGCTGATGGAGGCCAACCTCGAGGAGCCCATCGAGCTCGAGGAGCTGGCGGCCTATGTCGGCGTGTCCCGTCGTCAGCTGGAGCGGCTGTTCCAGAAATACCTGCTCTGCTCGCCGTCGCGCTACTACCTCAAGCTGCGACTGACCCGCGCCCGACAGCTGCTCAAACAGACCTCGATATCGATCATCGAGGTGGCGTCCGCCTGCGGCTTCGTCTCCACGCCGCACTTCTCGAAATGCTACCGGGAGTTCTTCGGCCAGCCGCCCCGAGATGAACGGCTAGGCGCGAGTCTCGCCGGATCGCGGGTTCCGCCGCCATGTGAGCCGTTGGGAGCCAACCTGGAGCTGCTGTCCTTCGAGGTCTATCCGGCCGAGCCGATCTCCTCCGCCGTCATGGCCCTCGATCAGGCACGCGGTGAGCCGACCTACGCCAGCGTTTCTCTTCGCTCCTGACACCTGCCTTTCTGACACC
>PWIZ01000181.1 GCA_003560175.1 Halomonas sp.
GCCCAGAGGGTCATGAGGTTGTTCAGGGTATCGGAGCCGATGCTGGTCATGTTGCCGGAAATGCCGCTCACGGACTCATAGTCGGGCAGGTTGGGGTCGACGCGTTCCGCCATGGCGGCGGTACTGACGAAAGAGGCACCGATAACGGCGGCAGCGATGAGCTTGAGTTTCATCTTGGTCTCCAGGTGTCGTGCGCCGCATGTCGCAGCGTTGAGGACTCGATCCGCTATCCGTGGATCGATGGAGGCGACTATAGGGAGACCCCATGACACTTCGGTGACATGGCGCGCGGAGTTGATGAATATTGTGTGACAACACTTTCCAGGCGCAACGTCAGAGCAGCAGCCCCAGCGCAGCAAGGGTACAGAGCGCCAGCGACGCCCCCTGCAGCAGGCGACGGTCGAGGCGATGGGCGACGCGGCTGGCCAGCCAGCCGCCGGCCACCACCCCCGGGGCGAAGGTCAGCGCCATGCCGAAATGCCAGGAGCGGACCAACCCCGCAAGGGCCAGGGTGGCCAGCGTCATGAGCGCCGTGACCACGAAGAAGGCCGAGAGGGTCCCGCGCAGGCGGTCAGGCGAAAAGCCGTGCAGCAGCAGCACCAGGGGCGGACCGCTGAGGGCGGCGATGGTCCCGAATATCCCGGAGAAGACCCCGGCACCGAACAGGGTGGCGCGGTTGACCGGCAGGCGGAAGCGAAACAGGGTCACCGCCACGGCAAACAGCACGCTGCCGGCGATCAGCTTTTCCAGCACCGCCATGGGGGTGGCGAGCAACAGCCAGAGCCCCAGAGCGTTGCCGGGGACCCGCCCTACCAGAGCCATGCCGATCTCGGCCAGGCGCACCTCGCGCCAGTAATAGCGCAGGGTAGTCAGTGCCACCGTGAAGCCGAACAGCACCAGGATCACCGGCACCAGCCTCGGCTCCAGCATCAGCAGCAGTGGCGCACCCACCACCGCCAGCCCGAAGCCGGTGGCGCGCTGCACGAAGGCGCCGAGCGCCAGTACCGCCGCGCAGCCAAGCCAGATTCCGGGGCTCATGTCGGTCCACGCCATCAGTACCTCAGGCATCGCCGGCGCGGCCCGCCAGTAGCCGCAGCCCCAGGTTGCCGATCAGCGCGGCGCCCAGCATGGTGGCCACCATGGGCCAGGCGCTGTCCACCTCGAAGGCGCCAACCAGCACCCCGGCCAGCGCCCCGCAGGAGAACTGGATGCTGCCCTGCAGTGCCGCCGCGGTGGCGCTCATATGGTGGAAGTGGTCGAGCAAAGCGGAGATGGCGTTGGGCGCCACCAGGCCGATGGTGCCGGCGAACACCATGATCAGCGGCACCATGGTCCACAGCGACTCCAGGCCGCTGGCGACCATCAGCACCAGGCCCAGCGCCGCACCCAGCTGGATGGCCAGGCCCAGGCGCAGGTTCTGTTGGGGGCTGCGCCACCTCAGCAGGCGGATATTGAGGCGGTTGGAGGCCGCCATGGCGATCACGTTGATCCCGAACACCAGCGGGTAGAGCTCAGGACCCAGTCCGAAGTGCTCCAGATAGAGAAAGGGCGAGGCGGTGATGAAGGCGAACAGCCCCGCAAAGGACATGGAGGCGGCGCATACATAGCCCATGGCCTGGCGGTGGCGCAGCACGCTGGCGTAGTTGGCCAGCACCTGGCGCGGCGAGGCGACGGGCGACCCCGGGGCCCGGGTCTCCGGCAGGCGGGTGCCGAGTAGCCACATCAGAAAGGCGGCATACACCGCCAAAAAGATGAAGATCAGCCACCACTCCCCCAGATAGAGCAGGCCACTGCCCACCACCGGGGCCACCAGCGGGGCCATCAGCATGATGATCGCCATGGTCGACATCACCTTGGCCGCCTCGCGACCGCTGAAGCAGTCGCGCACGATAGCCGCCGAGTTGACCACCGTGGCCCCCCCACCCAGGGCCTGAACGAAGCGCCAGGCCAGAAGCTCGGACAGTGAGCTCACCGTAGTGATGGCGAGGCTCGCCAGCAGGAAGACCACCAGGCCGCCCAGCAGCACCGGCTTGCGGCCGATACGGTCGGAGAGCGGGCCGAACAGCAGCTGGCCCAGGGCAAAACCGGCCAGGAAGGCAGAGAGCGAGAGCTCGGTATGGTGGATGCTGGCGCCCACGGCCTCGGCCAGAGCCGCCATGGCGGGCAGGTAGGCATCGATGGCAAAAGGCGCCAGGGCGGTGTTAGCGGCCACCAGCAGCGCTACGCGTTTCGCACTGAGCGTCAAGGCAGCTCCTTCGGAACAGAACAAGACTTTAATAGGCCGCTAATGATAGCCCATCGGCGCCAGCCTGTCCGGCGTCTGTTCCCTGCCACGCGGGCTTGCTAGAGTATCCACATCATTTCCATCAGGAACCGTGCCCCATGGCCGACGATCTACTTTCACAACTCCGGCAGATGACCACCGTGGTCGCCGACACCGGCGACATCGACGCTATCCGTCGGTTCGAACCCACCGACGCCACCACCAACCCCTCGCTGATCCTGCAGGCTGCCCAGTTGGAAGGGCGCCGCGAGCGGCTAGCCGATATCGCCCGCCAGGCCGCCGATATCGACGACGCCCTGGATGCCGTGGCCGTGGAGATCGGCAGCGAGATCAGCTCCCTGGTGCCGGGCTACGTCTCCACCGAGGTGAGCGCTCGACTCTCCTTCGACACCGATGCCACCCTGGCCCGGGCTCGCTCGCTGATCGAGCGCTATGGCCGCCACGGGGTCGGGCCGGAACGCATCCTGATCAAGGTCGCCGCCACCTGGGAAGGCATCCGCGCTGCTCAGCAGCTCGAGCGTGAAGGCATCCAGACCAACCTGACGCTGCTGTTCGGCTTTGCCCAGGCCCAGGCCTGCGCCGACGCGGGGGTGACTCTGGTCTCACCCTTCGTGGGACGCATCCTCGACTGGCACAAGGCCCAGTCACCGGATGCCGACTTCAGCGGCGACAACGACCCCGGCGTCAGGTCGGTGAAGCGCATCTACGAGCATTACAAGGGACATGGTTACGACACCATCGTGATGGGGGCGAGCTTCCGAAACGCCGGCGAGATCCTGGCTCTGGCCGGCTGCGACCGGCTGACCATCTCCCCCGCCCTGCTCGGTGAGCTGGCCGACACCCGCGGTCCCCTGACGCGCCGGCTCTCTGCGCAGGATGCCGAGACTCGGGCCCCGGAGTCGCTGCACGAATCCGATTACCGCTGGCACATGAATGAGGACGCCATGGCCACGGACAAGCTGGCCGAAGGTATTCGTAAGTTCATGGAGGATCAGCGCAAGCTGGAGGTGCTGCTGGGCGAGCTGCGCCGAGGGTAACGTCGCAGAGGGAGAGGAAGATGCCCCGGAGGGTTGCGTCGGTTAGCGCCGCTCGCCGGGGGAGACCTTCGGCCGCCATGCGTTGACGCGTCTAACCGCGGGCAGGGCCCGGCTCCCACCAGGAGGCTCGGATCAGTGGTGGTGGGAGCTGGCTTCCTGGGCCTCGAGCATCTCCACCAGGGGCTGGAACTCCTCCCGGTTATGCTCGTTCATACGCATCAGGATGCGATGGGCCTCGAGAATGCGCCGGCGGGTCTCCTCCACCTCGCTCGGTATCGCCGGAAGGTCGCACAGCTCGCACACCTCGGTGATGGGCGCCTCCACCTGGGTGAAGTAGCGGGCGAACCCCATCACGTCCAGCATGCGCTGGATGTCCGGGTTGTCGGCAATGATGGTGGGGCGCTCGGCCAAACGGCCTTCCACGGCCATGGCCACCTTGGCCAGGAAGCCCAGCGCCGTGGAGTCCACGTTGGTGGCGTCGCGCAGATCGATGATCAACGTCGTGAGCCCTGGCGTTTCGGCCAACTGCTTGGCCTGACGATCCAGGGTCGCGCAGAGCGTCAGGCGTACGTCGCCACAAAGCTTCAGGACGAAGACACCGGCATCGAATGCCGCCTTGATGCGTCCTTCAGGAATCAACATTGGCAAATCCGCTCAACATCATGATGGTCAGGTCATCGGGCAGTGCCTCGATACCCGTGTCCAGGCTGGCATCGTCACCGCTGGCCAAATGGCCAAGCGCCAGACTGGCCCGCAGGTCCTGCAGCGTCTCGCTGGCCAGCACCCGCTGCTCGAGCTCCCTGAGCCGCGTGTCGAGCGTTTCGCCCGGCAGGCATTCCAATACTCCATCCGAACACAGCCACAGGCGGAAGTTCTCGGGCAGCGAACACCCCAGGGTGGGGTACTGGGCACCGGGGAACAGCCCCACCGGCATGCCGACGCCGGGCAGGGGGTGAACCTCACCCTCCGACACCAGCAGGGGCATGGGCAACTGCGCGCCCAGCGAATAGTGCAGATAGCGACGCTCAAGGTCAATGACTCCGACGAACAGGGTGGCATGCTTGCCGATGCCAGTGTCCAGCAGTTCGCGGTTGAGGTCCGACAGCCAGCGCGGCGGCAGGGCCTCCGGCGCGCTCCCGTCCCACTCCCCCTGCCAGCGGTTGGCCAGGTACTTGAGCAGCACGGTGACGAAGGCCGATGATGCGCCGTGGCCCGAGACATCGGCGAAATAGAACAGCAGGTGGCGCTCGTCCAGGCGCTGGAAGTCGAGGAAGTCACCGGAAAGATAGAGCCAGGGAGCGAACCAGTAGTCGCAGGTCACCCCGGCCGCGGTCTGCGGCCGGGGCGGCAGCAGTTTGCGCTGGATCTGGCCGCCGGCCTGCTGGTCGAGGCGCAGCATCGCCAGGTGAGTCTCCAGGGTCTCGTTGAGCTCCTCGAGCCGCGCCTGATCCTCGCGCCGCGCCTCCTCCAGCCGCCGCAGCTCGATCACCTTGCGAATCATGCGCCGCAGCAGCTGCCCGTGGCGCAGCGGCTCGACGATGTAGTCCACCAGCCCGGCATCGACCGCGGAGAGCAACCCGGACGACTGGCGGCTGTCGCTGACCACCAGAGTCGGCAAACGCTCGCAGAGGGGCGCCCACTGCTCATCGGAGAGCGCTCGGACGTGGGCCACGACCAGCGATACCTCTGGCGGCAGCCCGTCAGGGCTTTCGGCGGCGATCACCGCCAGGCCGTCACGGGCGATGGTCTCGGCCAGGGCATCTCGCGCCGGGCCCGGGGCATCGATCACACCGATCAGCTGCTTGGGACGATCCATGGAAAGGGGCCTCAGTCGGAGAAGGCGTCGTCGAAATCGGCGTCGTCAAAGTCGAAATCATCAGCGGCGAAGGGATCATCGCCCATCTCACCGTCGCTGATCTCGAAGCGGCGACGCTGCAGCCAGGCGTCACGAATGAAGCTGTAGCGGTCGCCACTGATCAGCTCCTCCTGGTCGAGCAGCCCGGCGCGCATATCCACGATCCGCAGGGCCGTCAGCGCGATCTCCAGCTCGACGTCACCGAAGTAGTAGAGAGGATAGGTCTCCGCATCGACCGGAAGACCGCTGGTGTCGCGCAGGGTGCTCGGCCCCAGGAAAGGCAGTACCAGATAGCGCGACTCCTCCCACCCCCAGACCGCCAGGGTCTGGCCGAAGTCTTCATCGCGGCCGGTGATCTCCATGTGGGTCGCGAAGTCCCAGAGGCCGCCGATGCCTACCGTGGTGTTGATCACGAAGCGCGACAGCGCGATGCCGGCGTTGCCTGGCTTGCCCTGCAGCAGGCTGTTGAGCGCCGTGCGCGGCTCGCCCAGGTTGGAAAAGAAGTTGCCCACGCCGGTCTGCACCGGCTCCGGCGTCACCGCCCGATAACCCCGCGCAGTCGGCTTCAGCACCGCGCGATCCACCGCATCATTAAAGACGAAGACACGCCGGTTGAAACCCTCCCAAGGGTCGTCCGGGTGGCGCTCTTCCATCGCTGCCGTGCTGGCGCAACCGGCCAGCAGTGACACTGCAAGCAGACCCGCCACCGCCTTGCCACACTTTCCCTTCCTGCTGGCTATCATCGCTCTATCCCTGCGGCTTTTTGTGCGAGTTATTTTCTGGATGTCAAACACGCTTTACCACCACGCTGCCGGCGCTGTAGCCCGCTCCGAAGGAGCAGATCCCCCCCAGCGCCCCCGGCGCCAGGCCATCGCGGTGCAGATGGAAGGCGATGATCGACCCGGCGGAGCTGGTGTTGGCGTAGCGATCGAGGATCACCGGCGCCTCCTGCTCGCTGGGGTCGCGGCCGAGCACCCGGCGGGCGATCAGGTCGTTCATGTGGCGGTTGGCCTGGTGCAGCCACATCCGTGCCAGATCGTCGCCACTATGGCCGAGACTCGCCAGATGATCACTGATCAGCGCCGCCACCAGGGGGCAGACCTCCTTGAACACCCGGCGCCCCTCCTGGACAAACAGCTTGTCCAGCGC
>PWIZ01000322.1 GCA_003560175.1 Halomonas sp.
CAGCTCGCCGGCCAGCATGAAGAGCGGGATCGCCAGCAGCCCGTAGCTCTCGATGGCCCCGAAGAGCTGCTGGGGATAGGAGTCGAAGAGTACGCTGTTGCCCGAGGTCTGGATATAGACCATGGCGGTGAGACCCAGCACCAGGGCGATGGGCACGGCACCCAGCAGCAGCAGCACGAAAACCGCAATGGTCATGGCGTCGCCTCCGGAGGCTCGCTACCCGGCGGCCGAGGCGCCTCGGCCGGATCGCGCAGGCCGCGCAGGGCACCGCCCAGATTGACCAGGCCGTGAAAGGTCAGCGAGAGCGCGAACCAGGGCAGGATCAGCCACACCCAGAACTTCCTGATGCCAAGCGTCGAGGTGCGCTCCGAGTAGATGAAGTTGAAGGTCTCGCTCTGAAAGGCGCGGAAGTCGAAGCCCGCCTGGGCCAGCGCCAGGGGCTGATACCAGCGCCAGCAGAGCCACAGCATCAGCGCCGCGAACACCAGCACGGCGAGGTCCACCGCGGCCATCAGCAGGCGATGCCCAAAGCCCGGCAGCAGATCGCTGACCAGGGTGACGGCGATGCCCTGGCGGCGCTTGAGCACCGCGCTTGCGATCAGGAAGGTCATCCAGATCATGGCGTAGATCGACAGCTCGCTGACCCAGTAGAGAGGGCTGCCCGCGGCGCGAAAGGCCACGTTGGCCAGAATCAGCAGGGTGACCGCCGCCGCGAGGGCAGCGGCGGTGGCCTCCTCCAGGCGTGCCAGACGATCGGAGAGGCGGGAGAGCATCAGTGCCACGGCTCCTTACTGACGCAGGCGCTCGGCTTCCTCGCGCAGCGCCTCTAGCATGGGCGCCTTCTCTGCCCAGGAGGCCTCCCACTCGGCGATGGCCTCGCTGAAGAACTCGGCGTCGGCCTCGACGATGTTGAGATCGAGCTGGCGAATCTCCTCTTCCTGGGCGGCGTCCATCTCCTGGAAGCCGGTGAGCACGTTCTCCAGATGCTCGGCCATGGTGGTCTCGATCAGCTCGCGATCCTCCGCAGAGAGCTCGCGCCACACCCGACCGGAGACCACCCCCACCATGGGGAACATCATATGGTTGGAGATCAGCAGGTTATCTGCCTGCTCGTGGAATTTGAGGATCAGGATCGAATCGAAGTCCATGTCGATGGCGTCCACCTGGCCGTTGGCCAGGGCGTCATAGACCTCGAGCAGCGGCAGCGGGGCGGGCGATGCCCCGGTGGCGGTGTAGAAGTCGCGGATCGGGTCGAAGGGGGGGATGCGCAGACGCTTGCCGCGCATGTCATCCTGGCTCTCGATGGGGGCGCGGGAGAGCACCTGGCGCATCCCCACCATGCCGTAGCCCAGCCCGACAAGGCCCACCTCGGCCGGCATCAGCTCGAGCAGCTCGGCGGCGGTGTCGGAACGCAGCAGCTCCGCGGCGTGATCCACGCCGTCCACCAGGTAGGGGGCGTAGAGAGCGCCGAAGTCGGGAATTCGATTGGAGATCTCGGCGATGGTCAGAAACGCCATGTCCAGCGCGCCGGTCTGCAGCTGCTGGACCATCTGCGCCTCGTTGCCGAGCTGCTGGGCCGGGTAGACGCTGACGCTGTGCTCGCCGTCGGAGCGCTCGTGCAGGCTCTCGGCGAAGGCCTCGGCCTCGGTGGACCAGAGGTGCTGGGGCGGCGTGATCAGTCCCAGGCGAAAGTCCCGCGCCTGGGCGGTCAGGGAGGTGGCGGCCAGGGCGGTTGCGGCAACGGCCAGGGTCAGCGTCTTGAGTCGATTCATGGGAGCCTCGTGTCGGTCCAGCGCGGGCCGGCCATACGTTGCAGCCGGACCTTGTCATCGTCAGGCTGACGAGATTACCGCAGACGGGGCGTTGATGGCAGGGGCGACAGCGCCGGCCCGCCCCGCGTCGACACCTCGAGCCTTGACGCGGGGCCGCAGCCGCTACCTGCGCCGGCTAGAACAGCAGCGAGGGGGGCAGCGTGATGCCGATCATGCGCTGGAACAGCACCCACACCGCCAGGCCCACCAGCGGCGGCACGATCAGCAGCCCCTTGAGGCTGACATTGGGCGCCAGCACCGCCACCAGCACGGCGTTGAACAGCACCGTCGAGACGATCAGGCCCACATTGAGGACCATCCAGAAGTAGACCAGACCGCCCCCCAGCATCAGGGCGCAGGAGACGCCCACCGCCACCAGATCCTGTGCATCGCCGCCCGGCCTCTCCAGCGCCGACACCTTTCCCCGCAGGGCGTAGAGCCCCAGGATACCGAGCACCCAGAGGGCCGAGCCGATCAGGAAGTAGTAGGCCGTCTGCGGCATGATGTAGGAGGGCACCAGCGGTGCCGGCCGCCAGGCCCCGTACTGGATATGCAGCAGGCCCGCGATGCCGAGACCCAGCATCAGAGCCCCGGAGAGCAGCTCCCGAGTGATCGTGCGATTCATGTCTTGGCCCTCAAGGCAAGGGTGAAGAGCAGGATCAGGGCAAAGGCGGCCACGTAGAAACCGATCGCGATGGGGCTGGTGATCAGCACCGACCAGTCACCGCCGCCCATGATCATCGACTGCCGCAGGGCCCGCTCGGCCCCCGGACCGATGATGAAACCCAGCACCAGCGGCGCCAGCGGGAAGCTCATCAGGCGCAGCGTCACCCCGAGCACCCCGGCGAACAGCAGCACCCAGACATCCACCACCGAGTTGTTGGCCGCATAGGTGCCGACGATGGCCAGGATGAATACCGCCGGTATCATGTAGCCCGGCTGAATCATGGCGATCCGCGAGTAGTAGGGCAGCAGGAACTTGCCCAGCACCAGGTTGACCAGGTTGGCGAAGATCAGCGTCAGGAACAGCGCATAGATGATCTCGGTGTTGTCGGTCAGCAGGCTCGGCCCCGGCGTCATGCCCATCAGGATGAAGGCGGCCCCGAACAGCGCCGCGGTGGCGCTTCCCGGAATCCCGAAGGCAAACAGCGGGATGAAGGTCGATCCTGCCGTAGCGCTGTTTCCCGACTCGGCGCTGGCAATTCCCTCCAGGGAGCCCTTGCCGAACTCCTCCGGCTTGCGCGAGAAGCGCTGGGCCAGGCCGTAGCTCATGAAGGCCGCCAGCGACTGACCGGCCCCCGGCAGCGCGCCGATGAAGGTGCCCACGGCGGCGCCGATATAGGTCGCCTTGAGGGTCGCCTTGAACTCCGGCCAGGTCAGCTTGTCCTTGCGGATGTCGTAGCCCTGCAGCAGGCTCGCCTGTTCGGCCACGTCATCCATCAGCTTGTCGACCTTGCGACGCCACAGCTTGGAGCCCTGAATGACTACCTCGGAAATGGCGAAGATGCCGATCAGCACCGGGATCAGGCTGAGCCCCCCGGAGAGGCCGGGCATGCCGAAGGTCAGCCGCGAGGCGCCGGTGATCGGATCGCGCCCGATCATCGCCAGCAGGATGCCGATGGCGGCCACCGCCAGCCCCTTGGCCACCATGCCCTGACTGAGTGCGGCGATCAGGATCAGCGAGAATGCATAGAGAGCAAAGAACTCGATGGGCCCGAAGGTCAGCGCGACCGCCGCCAGGGGCACGGCGATGAAGATCAGCACCAGATCGCTGGTGGTGTCGCCGATCACCGAAGAGTAGAGGGCAGTGTGCAGCGCCTTGCTGGGCTTGCCCTTGAGCTTGGCCTGGTAGCCGTCGATGCTCGTCGCCGCCGCTCCGGGGGTCCCCGGCACCCCGAACGATATCGCCGCGATGGAGCCGCCGAACAGCCCGCCCTTGTAGATCCCCACCAGCAGCCCCATGGCCATCGCCGGCTCCAGGAAGAACACGAAGGGCAGCAGCAGGGCAATGGCCATGTCGCCGGAAAGGCCCGGAATGGCGCCCAGGGTGATCCCCAGCAGCACGCCAAGGAATACATACATCAACACGTAGGGATGGAAGGCCAGCGCGCTGGCCTCGATAAGAAGGTCTACCATCAGCGCTCTCCCGCGAGGCTGGAACGTTCACGGCCGGTTGCAGCGACGCCGCCCGGCGGCGCCGCTGAACGAGTCATGCCGAGGCTCAGTCCAGATCGAGCGAGGCGACGACGTCGCGGACCCGCTCGGTGGTGGCTTCGTAGACGGCGCGCGCGCTGTCGCGTCCCTGAACGTTCTCCAGCCCGGCGGAGGCCTGCTGGCCCATGGCCTGGGCGGTATCGGAGGCAAGGCCGGTCATGATGCACTCGGAGAGCTGCTGCTGGATCTCGTCGGGCACCGTGCCGAAGGTATAGACCAGCAGCGGAGCCTCGAAGGACACATCGTAGCCGGCCTCCTGGAAGGTCGGCACATCCGGCAGCACGTCGGAGCGCTCGTCGGCGAACACGCCGATGGCGGTGACCTCGCCGCTGTTGACGTTGGAGACGATGGAGGGCGGCAGGGTCATCCCCAGGTCGATGTGGCCGCCGAGAATCATGGTGCGAGTCTCGCCGCCGCCCGTGGTGGGCAGGTGGACGTTCTCGATGCCGGTCTCCTGCTCGAGCAGCACCAGAGGCAGATGCACCAGGCTCAGCGGGTCGGCATGGCCGAAGACCAGGCTCCCGGGGTTGGCCTCGGCCATCTCGATCCAGTCATCGATGCTCTGGATGTCGTGGTCGGCCTTGACGTAGACGGTCGGCTTCCAGTCGGTGAGGTGCACGATGGGCGCCCAGTCCTCGACTTCCCAGGGGGTATCCTCGGTAAGGGTCTGGGTGATGGTGGCAGAGTAGTCCGCCATCAGAATGGTGTGGCCGTCGGGCTCGGCATCGGCCACGAACTGCAGACCCTCCATGCCGCCGGCGCCCGGCATGCTGACCACATCGATGCGCGTGCCGCAGTGCTCGGCGGCGTTGGCGGCGATGATCCGGGCGGTGATATCGGTGCTGCCCCCGGCGCCGTAGGGCATGACGATACGGATCGGATCGCTACCCAGGCTCGGGCCATCGGACGCCAGTGCCGCACCGGCGGACAGCGCCAGCACGGCGCTGGCAAGGGCGGTCTTTGCATAGGGAAGTGTCATGAAGAACTCCTGGGTTGTTATTGAAATTGTGCGCTCGGCTTGAACTGTCTCGAGACAGCAACACTGAAAGCGTCAGTTTCACCTTAGGCCAGCGGTCAGGATCTCTCTTGCGAATTCCGCGGATTATGATGCTCATTTCGCGTTAATCGCGCTTCGGGCTTCGGCGCCTTCCGCGGCCGCGCGCCTCGCCGGTGCCCTTGCAAGTCGCCGGCGTTGGGGCATCATGGCCACACATCTGCCAAGGCCCCAGCGAAGGAACCGCGTCATGCCCGCCCTCGACGACTCCCCCCTGCAGCCCGGCTTCATGGTGATCCACGGCAACCGCCTGGAGGCCCTGCGCGGCCTGGCGGTGGAGTGGATGCGCCGTCATCCGCTGGGGCCCCTGGAGAACGAGACGATCCTGGTGCAGAGCAACGGCATCAGCCAGTGGCTCAAGCTCGCCCTGGCCGCCGACGAAGCCCGGGACGGCGCCGGCATCGCCGCGGCGCTGGACGTGACCCTGCCGGCGCGCTTCCTGTGGCAGGCCTACCGGGCCGTGCTCTCGCGACGGGACGGAGAAGAGGCGGTGCCGCCGGTCTCGCCCTTCGACAAGCCGCGGCTGGTGTGGCGACTGATGCGCCTGCTGCCCACCCTGCTGGACGCCTCCGTCTTCGCTCCCCTGGCGCGCTTCCTGGAAGGCGACGACGACCTGCGCAAGCGCCACCAGCTGGCCGAGCGCCTGGCCGACCTCTTCGACCAGTACCAGGTCTACCGCGCCGACTGGCTGACCGCCTGGGCGGCGGGCGACGACGTGATTCTCACCGCCCGGGGCGAGAAGCGCCCCCTGGACGAGGCGCAGCGCTGGCAGGCCGAACTGTGGCGGGCGCTGCGTGATGACATGTCACACACTCAGGGCGAAGCGGGCCTCGCCTCCAGCCGCGCGACGGTGCATGCCCGCTTTCTCGAGGCGTGCCAGGCGCTCGACTCAGCCAGCCCTCCACCTGGGCTGCCGCGCCGAGTGATCGTCTTCGGCATCTCCTCGCTGCCCGCCCAGACCCTGGAGGCCCTCGCCGCCATGGCGCGGGTCAGCCAGGTGCTGCTCTGCGTGCACAACCCCTGCCGCCACTACTGGGCGGACATCATCGAGCACAAGGATCTGCTCCGCGCGGAACGCAAGCGCCAGCAGCGCCGCCCCGGCATGCCGGCGGAGCTCGCCGAGACCGAGCTTCACCTGCATGCCCAGCCGCTGCTGGCCGCCTGGGGCAAGCAGGGTCGCGACTACCTGCGCCTGCTGGACGAGTTCGACGAGCAGCAGGCCTAC
>PWIZ01000107.1 GCA_003560175.1 Halomonas sp.
ATCGTTCAGGGTCTCGGGCGCGCCCTCCTCGCGCAGGAAGGCCTTGCGCGAGCTGTAGACCACGGTATCGATCTCGCGCTCGGCCGGCCGCACCCACACCGGCACCAGCGCCTGGGGCGACGGTTCGGGCAGGTCGATCATCACCAGCCGGGCGAGGCGCGGCATCTCGCGAATGAAGTGGTCCCCGGCCTTCATTCGCAAGCGCGGGTCGGGGTCGAGCATGCCGTCGAGCATGCGGGCGAATTCCATCGGCAGGCCCAGGGAAGTGGCGGGGATCGCCCGGTGGCCAAAGCGGCAGGACTGCGCCGAGGCCAGCGCGTAGAGGGTGCCGGCGGCCCCCTGCTCGTCAAAGCGCGGCGAGGAGAGTGCGCCGTTGAGCTGCTCCTCGCCGATGAAATAGACATCGCCCAGGCGGGCGTTGGTCTGCTGCAGGTTGTCGGACATCAGCTCCATGACGTTGGCCGCCACGAACTGCTGGTTGGCGTCGAGCTGGGCGAACACCGAGGAGCCCCAGTCGATCAGGGCGATGGTCTCGGTCTCGCCGTCGAACACCAGGTTGGAGGGCTTGATATCGCCATGGACGATGGGGCGTCCCGCCGGGCCGGATTCCCTGCGCAGGGCGCGCAGGATATCGGCCAGCTGGTCGGCGATATGCACCACCAGCCGCGGCGACAGCCTGCCCTCGCGCAGCGACACCTCCTCGAGGTTCAGCCCCGGGGCACGCTGCATCACCAGGATCGACTGATTGCGCACCCGCTGGTAGGCGATGAGCCTGGGAACCCGGGGATGATCCACCTGCTCCAGCATGAAGGCCTCCTCCTCGAGGCGGTCCTGCAGGTGCTGGGGCAGGGTGATCCGGGTGAACTTGAAGACGTACTGGTCCCCCAGGGCGGTCACGCCGGCGAAGACGAAGCCGTAGGCGCCCTTACCGATCAGCGCGATCTCCCGATAGCCCAGCTGCTCGAGCTGGGTCTGGCAGAGCGCCACCCACGCCTTGAGCTTGCGGGCGTCGTCGTGGCTGAGCAGATAGATCGACTGCTCTTCCGGGATATAGAACTGCTGCAGGGGCGCCTGGGTCATGGCTTCATCTCAAATGGTGCAAGGACTGCCGGGCGCCTGGTGGCGTTGCTTGTGTGACCGCAGGTTGCCCAGGAGCCCTTCGGTCTCCATTCGTCGAAGCGTCGAACCGCGGGAGAGCCCAGCTCCGCGGGGCGAATCGCCGCGCAGCGGCGCAGGACTCGGCGGCTACACGAGATGCAGAAGCATGGTCTCCGGCGCCTCCAGATAGCCCTTCCAGGCATTGCAGAAGCGCGCAATGGTGCCGCCGTCGATGATGCGGTGATCGCCGGCCCAGGTGACCGTCATGATCGCCCGCTTCACCACGCGGTCCTCGGCGTCGAAGCGCGGCAGCCACTGGGTCTTGCCGATGGCGACGATGGCCACCTCCGGGGCGTTGATGATCGGCGCCGCATAGGTGCCGCCCAGGGCGCCGATATTGGAGATGCTGATGGTGCCCCCCTTGAGATCCGCCTGACTCACCTTGCCGGCCCGAGCCGCCTCGGTGAGGCGCTGTATCTCCGCCGCCACCTCGAGCAGGCTGAACCCTTCCACACCCTTGACGTTGGGCACCAGCAGCCCGGCGCGGCTGTCCACTGCCATGCCCACGTTGACCGAAGGCAGGTAGTGGATCTCGCTGACGTCGTCGTTGAGCCGAGCATTGAGAATCGGCGCCTCGCGCACCGCCAGCGCCATCGCCTTCATGAAGAAGGGCATCAGCGTCAGTCGGGTCTCCTCGGCCGCCGCCAGGGGCTTGAGCCGCTCGCGCAGGGCGAGGAGTTCGGTGACGTCGATCTCCTCGCCGTACTGGAAGTGCGGGATGGTGCTGGCCGCCTCCACCATGCGCTTCGCCATGACGGCGCGCACGCCGCGCAGCGGCTCGATGCGCACGTCGCCGCTGGCGGGTTCGGCGGGAGCTCGGCCGGTGGCGCCCGCATCACGGGCACCGCGAACCTCATCCCTTTCCTGCCGGGAGTCATCCGCTGCCAGGTAGCCCAGCACGTCCTCCTTGAGCACCCGTCCCTGGCGGCCGGAGCCCGGCACCTCCTCCAGGGCCAGGCCGTGCTCGCGCAGCAGGCGGCGCACCGCCGGCGCGGCCGGGATACGTCCATAGGGGCCACGCCCCGGCTCGACGGCGGCCTCCTGTTCGGACCAGGCCGGTGCCGGCGACTCCCGCGAAGGCCGGCGCTCCTCCCGGGGCGCCGGCTCGGCGGTGGGAGCGTCATCCCGAGCCTCGCTGCCTTCGGGCAGATAGGCATAGAGGGGAGCATGCACCCGGGCGATCTCCCCCCGAGCAACGTGCAGCCGCTGGATGACACCCGCCTCGGGGGCGGTGATCTCCACCAGAGCCTTGTCGGTCATCACATCGACCACCGGCTGGTCCTCGGCGATGGTCTCACCCTCGGCCACGCGCCACTCCACCACCTCGCACTCGACGATGCCCTCGCCGATATCGGGGAGGATAAACTCCTTGGCTGCACGGCTCGGGGCGGCGGCGCCCGGCGGCGGCTCGGCGGGCCGGGAAGCCGGTTCTTCGACCGTGGCGGGCTTCACCTTCTCCGGCTCGGCGGCCGCATCGCTCTCCGCCTGATAGGCGAACAGCGGCGCATGCACCTTGGCGATCTCGCCCTTCTGCACGTAGAGGCGCGTCACCCGCCCCGCCTCCGGGGCGGTGATCTCCACCAGCGCCTTGTCGGTCATCACCTCGACCACCGGCTGGTCCTCCTCGATCACGTCGCCCTCGGCCACGTGCCATTCGACCACCTCGCACTCCACGATACCTTCACCGATATCGGGCAGCATAAAATCGCTCATCGTCCTATCTCCTTCAGAAAGCCACGGAGGCCTTGATCGCTTCGAAGACCTTCAGGTGGTCCGGTAGATACTCCTTCTCCAGGGTCAGTGGGAAGGGGGTATCCAGGCCGGTCACCCGGGCGATGGGCGATTCCAGATAGAGGAAGCAGCGCTCCTGGACGGTGGCGGCGATCTCGCCGGCGAAGCCGCCGGTGAGCGGCGCTTCATGGGTGATGACCAGGCGTCCGGTCTTGAGCACCGACTCCACCACGCTGTCCTCGTCCCAGGGCAGGATGGAGCGCAGATCGATCACCTCGCAGGAGATGCCCTCCTTATCGGCCAGCTCCACGGCGCGGTCGATCACCTCCATCTGCGCGCCCCAGCCGAGCACGGTGACGTCGCTGCCCTCCCGGGTCACCTCGGCCTCGCCGATGGGCAGCTGGTAGTCCTCCTCGGGCACCTCCCCGGTGGAGGCGCGATAGAGGCGCTTGGGCTCGAAGAACAGCACCGGGTCCGGGTCGCGGATCGCCGCCAGCAGCAGGCCCTTGGCCTGATAGGGGTTGCGCGGCACCACGACCTTGAGGCCCGGGGTGTGCGCGAAGTAGGCCTCCGGCGACTGGGAGTGATAGAGCCCCCCGGCGATACCGCCGCCGTAGGGCGCACGGATGGTCAGGCCGCCGACATTGAAGAGATCGCCGGAGCGGTAGCGGAACTTGGCCGTCTCGTTGACGATCTGGTCGAAGGCCGGAAAGATGTAGTCGGCGAACTGGATCTCCGCCACCGGTACCGAGCCCTGGGCGGCCAGGCCGTTGGCGAAGCCGATGATGCCCTGCTCCACCAGCGGCGTGTTGAAGCAGCGCGACTTCCCATACTTCTCCTGCAGATGGCTGGTGGCACGGAAGACCCCGCCGAAGATGCCCACGTCCTCGCCGAAGCAGAGCACCTTGTCGTCCTCGGCCATGGCGATGTCCAGGGCGCTGTTGATGGCCTGCAGCATGTTCATGTTGGGCATCTCACTCCCCTCCCCGGTTGTCTGCATCGCTGGCGTCGTCGCGGGGCTTCACATCCGGGTCCAGGGAGCGCGCCCCCCGGGGGTAGGCCTCCGGGTACTGGCGGATATGGGTCTTCAGGTGGTCCAGCTGGCGCTGCAGCGCCGGGGTGACATCGGCGTAGACGTCGCTGACCAGGCTGTCCAGCGGGGGGGGCGGACGCTTCTCGGCGCGCTTCATGGTCTCCAGCACCTCTCGGCGCAGCGACTCCTGGAGGGCCTTCTCCTCGTCGTCGTTCCACCACTCCCGGGCCACCAACCAGTTCTGCATGCGCAGGATGGGGTCCTTGTCCCGCCACACCTCCTCTTCCTTCTTCGAGCGGTAGCCGGAGGGATCATCGGAGGAAGAGTGGGCCGCCAGACGATAGGTCATCGCCTCGATGAGCACCGGCTTGTTCTCCTCCACGGCGATGCGGCGCGCCTTGCGGGTCGCCGAGAGCACCGCCAGGATGTCGTTGCCGTCCACCCGGATGACGTGCATGCGGTAGCCGAAGGCCCGCGGTGCCACGCCGTCGGCGGCGAACTGCTCGATGGAGGGGGTCGAGATCGCGTAGCCGTTGTTGCGACAGAAGAAGATCACCGGCACCTCGTGCACCGCCGCCATGTTGAGCGCGGCGTGGAAGTCACCCTCGGAGGCGGCACCCTCGCCGAAGAAGACGATGGTGCAGTGGCCCTCGCCCGCCAGCTTCTGGCCATAGGCATAGCCGGTAGCCTGGGGAATCTGGGTGGCCAGCGGCGACGAGACGGTCATGAAGTGCAGCTTGCGCGAGCCGTAGTGGATCGGCATCTGGCGGCCCTTGCCATAGTCGAGCTCGTTGCCGAAGAGCTGGTTCATGAACTCGTCGTAGCTGAAGCCGCGGTAGACCAGCGCCCCCTGCTCGCGGTACTGGGACATGATCATGTCGGCGTCATCCAGCGCCGCCGCCGCGCCGATCACCGCGGCCTCCTCGCCGGTGCACTGCATGTAGAAGGAGAGCCGACCCTGACGCTGGGCGGCCATCATCCGCTCATCCAGCACCCGGGTCGCCACCATGGTGCGATAGATCCTGAGCGCCTGCTCGCGGTCCAGCGCCGGCGCCTCGGCCCCCTCGTGGAGGGTGCCGTCCTGCCGGAGCAGCCGAAAGGTGGGTATCGAAAACTCGTCGCCACGCAGGAAGTCGGGCGTATGAATATCTGTTGTCGTTGTCATCTCGGTGTCCTCTACCCCTTTTGAGGGCAGTGTTGTTGCTTGCCTCGACCTTTGCCAGGAGGATTGCTCCCGGCGGGTCAACGCACCCCGAGTTGACGTTAACGTAAAATGCGATGCCGCGCATCCATCTTGCCAGAAAAACGATCAAGGCTAGTGGATTCCACTGCCATGAACCCCGCGGGGCCGCCGCGGTCAACCCTGTTCCGGCCCACGCGGGCCCTCATTCCGGAAGCCTTTCGCCATGCGGACCCTGTCTCTGCCCATCGTGACCCTCGCCGCTACCCTCACCGCGACCCTGCTGGCCGGCCCCGCCCAGGCCGACCCGGGCGCCCTGCTCGACCACGAGCTGCGGCGGCTGCACTCCAGCGAAGTGGTCAATCTCCAGGAGCGGCTCGGCGACTCCCCGCTGCTGCTGGTCAACACCGCCAGCCGCTGCGGCTTTACCGGCCAGTTCGAGGGGCTGGAGGCGCTGCACCAGCGCTATGGCGACCGCGGCCTGAAGGTGGCGGGCTTCTCCTCCAACGATTTCAATCAGGAGATCGACGAGGAGGGCGCCGCGGAAGTCTGCTTCGTGAATTTCGGGGTGACCTTCGACATGTTCGCGCCGATCCCGGTCCGCGGTGACGAGGCCCATCCGCTGTTCGCCGAGCTGGCCCGACAGAGCGAGGCCCCGCGCTGGAACTTCACCAAGTACCTGGTGGACGAGAGCGGCCGAGTGGTAGCCCATTTCGGATCCAGCGTGCGCCCTGAGTCACGCCGCCTGCGCGGCGCCATCGAGACGCTGCTGGACGAGAGGTGAGGTCAGGCTCGGCGCGCACCAAGCAGCCGCTGGCAGCGCTCGAAGGCGCTGTCCACGGCCAGCGCCAGCAGGCCGATGATCAGCGCCCCCTGAAGCACATAGGCGGTGTTGCCGTTGACGATGCCGGAGATGATCGGCGCGCCGAGGTTACTGGCCCCTACCGTGGCGCCCAGCGCGGCGGTGGCGATATTGACGGTGACCGAGGTGCGGATGCCGGCCAGGATGACCGGCGCGGCCAGCGGCAGCTCCACCTGCCACAGCCGCTGGGCGTCGCTCATGCCCATGCCGCGGGCCGACTCCATGACGCCGGGGGCGATGCCGGAGAGCCCCGCCAGGGTATTGCGCACGATGGGCAGCAGGCCGTAGAGCAGCAGCGCCACGATGATCGGCCAGGTGCCGAACCCCAG
>PWIZ01000290.1 GCA_003560175.1 Halomonas sp.
CGGGCTCGTCTCGGTCATGCCGTAGCAGATGGTGACGTCCTTCATGTTCATGCGCTCGATCACCTTGCGCATCACCTCGATGGGGCAGATGGAGCCCGCCATGATGCCGGTGCGCAGGGAGGAGAGATCGAAGCGCTCGAACTCCGGGTGCTCCAGTTCGGCGATGAACATGGTCGGCACGCCGTAAAGGGTGGTGGCCTTCTCCTCGGAGACCGCCCGCAGGGTCGCTTCCGGGTCGAAGCCGTCGCCCGGGTAGATCATGGTGGCGCCATGGGTCACGCAGCCCAGGTTGCCCATCACCATGCCGAAGCAGTGGTAGAGCGGCACCGGTATCACCATGCGATCCTTTTCGGTCAGCGCCATGGTGCGGGCCACGAAGAAACCGTTATTGAGGATGTTGTGATGGGACAGGGTTGCCCCCTTGGGGGCGCCGGTGGTGCCTGAGGTGTACTGGATGTTGATCGGGTCATCGAACTGCAGCGTCGCCTGCACCTCGGCCAGGTGCTCGGCGGAGACTTCTTCCGCGTGGGCCAGCATCGATGGCCAGGTGAACATGCCGGTCAGCGCACGATCGGCGTCCAGGCAGATCACCCGCTTGAGGTCGGGCAGCTTGGCGCTCTTGAAGGTGCCGGGACCGCCCTCGCGCAGTTCCGGTGCCAGCTCGGCCAGGGTCGCCACGTAGTCCGAGCCCTTGAACTTGCCCTGCAGGACCAGCGTGGAGGCGGCGGACTGCTTCAGCGCGTATTCCAGCTCGTGGGTGCGGTAGCTGGGATTGATATTGACCAGGATGGCGCCGATCTTTGCCGTGGCGAACTGGGTGATGGTCCATTCGGCGCAGTTGGGCGACCAGATGCCCACGCGGTCATTCTTCTTCACGCCCAGGGCGAGCAGGGCACGGGCGGCCTCATCGACGGCGCCCTGGAGTTCTCGCCAGGTGTAGCGCAGGTCCTGATGGAGGCTTAGCAGGGCATCGCGATCCGGAAAGCGAGCCACCGTCTCATCGAAGCAGTCGCCGATGGTCTGGCCCTTGAGGGGGGTGTCGCTGATGCCGCTGACGTAGCTGATCGGAGTATGTTGGCGTGTCATCGTCTAACGTCTCTTTGTTGTTGCTGGGTGTGCAGTGGTGCAACACGGTCATGACCCTGGTCGCGGGCGGCCTCAGTGCTTCGGGGGCTCCACGCCCAGACCCGACAGAACCTCCCGGGCGCGACTCTCCACATCGTCGAGCTCCTTGTGCATCAGCCGGATGTCCTCCAGCTGCCGCTCCAGGTTCGCGCGCTTGTCGGCCAGGATCTCCAGAAGACGCTGCAGCTGGCGGGCATTGCCGTCGGGCATGGCGTCATACATCATCACCACCTCGCGAATCTCGGCCAGCGAAAAGCCGAGGCGCTTGCCTCTCAGGGTCAGCTTGAGGCGCACCCGGTCCTTCTCACAGTAGATGCGTGTCTGACCGCGTCGCTCGGGGGCCAGCAGCCCCTCCTGCTCGTAGAAGCGGATGGTGCGTGGGGTCACCTCGAATATCTTGGCCAGTTCCCCGATGCTGAAGGTGCGTCGTTGGCGGGGCAGGCCGCCGGTCTGTCCCGCGTCGCTCGCTGTGCGCTGTGTCATGAGCGTCTTCCTTTATTAGATGGCGGGGCGGGGCGCAGGCCGCCCGCCTGATGGCAACACTAGCCGAGGTTTACGTTAACGTAAAGTGCTTGTTCGACCATGGAGTGATGTGGGATAAACCTAGCAAGTGCTAGGTTGGTGTCATGGCCGTGCGCCGAACCCGCATGGAGCGCATGCGCACGAACCAACCGCAGAATCCAGTCAACCTGCCAACAACAACGCAACCGATATGCGTGACGAGGATACCACCATGGACTTCTCCCTGAGCGACGACCAGAAGGCGCTGGTACAGGCCGCCGCCGACTTTTCGAAGGCCGAGCTGGCCGACCACGCTGCCGAGTGGGACGCCAACTCCCACTTCCCCCTCGATGTCATCCGCCGGGCGGGTGAGACAGGCTTTCTGGGCATCTATACCCCGGAGGAGCACGGCGGCCTGGGGCTCTCGCGGCTCGATGCCTCGCTGATTTTCGAGCAGCTGGCCCAGGGCTGCGTGGCGACCACCGCCTATCTCACCATCCACAACATGGTGACCTGGATGATTGCCAGCTGGGGCGATGACGCCCTGCGCGAGACCTGGGTGCCTGCCATGGTGGCCGGCGAGGCGCTGGGCTCCTACTGCCTCACCGAGCCCGGTTCCGGCTCCGACGCTGCCAACCTGCGCACCAGGGCCGTGCGTGACGGCGATGACTATGTGATCAGCGGCTCGAAGATGTTCATCTCCGGCGCTGGCGCCACCGAGGTACTGGTGGTGATGGCGCGCACCGGCGAGCCCGATAGCGGCGCAGGTGGGGTCTCGGCCATCGTGATACCGGCCGACGCCGCCGGCGTCGAGTACGGCAAGAACGAAGACAAGATGGGCTGGAAGAGCCAGCCGACACGACTGGTCAGCTTCGACTCCGTGCGCGTGCCGGTCGGCAATCGACTGGGCGCGGAGGGCGAGGGATTCAGGTTCGCCATGAAGGGCCTCGACGGAGGCCGCCTCAATATCGCCAGCTGCTCCCTGGGGGCCGCTCAGCATGCCCTGACCCTGTCTCGGGACTACATGGCCGAGCGCAAGCAGTTCGGTCGTGAGCTCAACCAGTTCCAGGCGCTGCAGTTCAAGATCGCCGACATGGCCACCGAGCTCACCGCCGCCAGATTGATGGTGCGCCAGGCCGCCTGGCGTCTGGACCACAATGACCCCGAAGCGCCCGCTTACTGCGCCATGGCCAAGCGCTTCGCCACCGATGTAGGGTTCAATGTCTGCAACGAGGCCCTGCAGCTGCACGGCGGCTATGGATATATTCGCGAATACCCCCTTGAGCGGCTGGTTCGCGATACCCGGGTTCACCAGATCCTCGAGGGTACCAACGAGATCATGCGATTGATTATTGCCCGCCGTCTGATGGCAGATGGCGTGATCGAGTCCATGCAATAAGGAGTCACCTTTGATGTCGGATCTTTCCGTACGCTTCGACGAGTTGCCCACCGCCTGCGGCGGGCGCATCGGCGTGGCCACCCTCAATGCCCCCAAGTCCCTCAACGCCCTCTCCCTGGAGATGGTCCATCAGTTGGAGGCCAAGTTCGATGCCTGGGCGGTGGATCGCAGCATCGTGGCCGTCTGGCTCGAGGGTAGCGGCGACAAGGCCTTCTGCGCCGGCGGCGACGTGGTGGCCCTTTATCGCTCACTCACCGAGGAGGGCGATAATCGCGGCGCCGGCCGCAACAGCCTGCTGGCCGAGACCTACTTCAGCGCCGAGTACCACCTCGACCACCGCATACACACCTACCCCAAGCCGCTGATGGTGTGGGGCGACGGCATCGTGATGGGCGGCGGCCTCGGCTTGATGGCCGGCGGCTTCCAGAGAATCGTTACCGAGACCACCCGAATCGCCATGCCCGAGATCACCATCGGGCTCTACCCGGACATCGGCGCCAGCTGGTTTCTTAACCGCATGCCGCCCGGCGTGGGCGTCTACCTGGGCCTCACCGGCGCACAGCTCAACGCCCGGGATGCCCTGGACCTGGGGCTCGCCGATCGCTTCATTCCCCGCGAACGACGCGGCCTGGTGCTCTCCTCGCTGACCGAGGCGGACTACGGCGACCGCAGCGGCCCCGCCCTGCGCGGTGCCGTCCAGCAGGCGCTGGACCTCCACGAGGCACGTGATGGCACTCCGGTCGGCCAGGTATGGCCGAATATCGATCACCTCCAGGCCCTGGTGGGTGCGGTGGATGCCGCCACCGCGGTGAGTCGTATCCTGGCGGATAGCCGCGACGACAAGTGGCTGGCCGCCAACCGCGCGCGTCTGGTGGACGGCTGCCCGCTCAGCGCCCAGCTGGTCTGGCGAATGCTGGCCCGCCACGCCCACACCAGCCTGGCGGATGCCTTCCGTGATGAACTGGTGCTGTCGGTGCAGTGCTGTCGACAGGGCGACTTCGTCGAAGGCGTACGGGCCCTGCTGATCGACAAGGACAAGACCCCGCGCTGGAGCCACCCCGATGTGGAGAGCGTACCGGAAGAGATGATCCAGGCGCTGTTCACCTCGCCCTGGGACAGCGAATCCCATCCGCTACGCGACCTCGGCCTCGGCCATCGCATCGGCTAACCCCGCTTCGGGGTCAGACCCTTAAATTTGCTTTGGCCTGACCCTGAATAGAGCTTAACAATGACAAGGAGCCAATCATGAATATCGCCTTTATCGGCCTCGGCAACATGGGCGCACCCATGGCCAGCAATCTGGTCAAGGCCGGCCACAGCGTCACCGTTTTCGATCTGGTGGAAAGCGCCATGCAGGCGCTGGAGAGCGAGGGCGCCAAGCGCGGCGAGAGCGCCGAGGCCGCCGCCCGCGGTGCCGAGGTGATCATTTCCATGCTGCCCGCCGGTGCCCACGTTAAGGGGCTCTACATGGGCCGCAATGGCGAGCCGGGTCTGCTCGATGCGCTCGATGGCAAGCCGCTGCTGGTCGATGCCTCCACCATCTCCCCGGAGGATGCCCGCAGCGTAGCTGCCGCCGCAGACGAGCGCGGCATCTGCTACCTGGATGCCCCGGTCTCCGGCGGCGTGGGCGGGGCCAAGGCCGGCATCCTGACCTTTATCGTCGGCGGCGATTCGGCCGGCTTCGACAAGGCCAAGCCGGTGCTTGAGACCATGGGCAAGAACATCTTCCACGCCGGTGATAATGGCGCGGGGCAGGTGGCCAAGATCTGCAACAACATGCTGCTCGGCATCCTAATGAGTGGCACCGCTGAGGCCCTGGCGCTGGGCGTGAAGAACGGCATGGACCCGGCGGTGCTATCCGAGATCATGAAGCAGAGCAGCGGCGGCAACTGGGCGCTCAACGTCTATAACCCCTGGCCCGACGTCATGGAGGGCTCCGCCGCCTCCCGCGACTACCAGGGCGGCTTCCTTACCGACCTGATGGCCAAGGATCTGGGCCTGGCCTGGGAGCTGGCACTGGGGTCGAAGTCCACCGTGCCCATGGGCTCACAGGCGCGTAACCTCTTTGCCCTGCACAGCGCCCAAGGCAACGGCGCGCTGGATTTCTCCAGCATCCAGACGCTCTATCGCGCCGGCGAATAACCGGCAAACTCCCTTGCGCCTGGGAGCCCCCGGGGGCTCCCAGGCGCAAGGGGGCCTCCTGCCTGACTCGATCCTGCTCGCCCCTCGATCGCTGCTGCCGATGTGGCACAATGACCGCCTAGCATGGCAATGAAGGATCCGCCCGATGGCGTATGTTCTGGTGATGGGCGGCCTGGCGCTGTCGGTGAGCTTTACCCTAGGCTGGGTGCTGTGGCGCGCTGCCGGCTGGGTTTGGGGCCTTGTGGCCGGACCTCCGGCGCGACGGAGGGCGGCAACACCCAGACCCCGCGCTCGCAAGGCACCGGCACCGCGCAAGGCGACCGCCAAGCCCGCCGCGAAACCTGCCGCGAAACCTGCCGCGAAACCTGCCGCGAAACCTGCCACCAAGCCCACCCCGCGGGAGCCCTGGGCCGTGACCTGCTGGCTGGCTCGCCGGCACTCCGCTCTGCCCCTGGCAAGCCTTGCGCTCCTCCTCTACGGACTCACCCGCGTGGTGGAGTTCGGCATGACCCAGCGTCCGCTGTCACCTCCCGCCGGCTACCACAGCCTGGTGAATGCCCTTGGCTGGGCAGCCGCCGCGCTGCTTGCCCTGGCGATCCTTAATCTCATGGCGCGCTGGCGCTGCCGAGAGCGCTGAGCGAACGCCAGGCCGTGTCGCAGGTCATATATCACACCAGACATGAGGAGGGTGGCCGTGCTCACAAGCATTCAGCGTTTCTTCCAACAGGTGCTGGCCGATCCCGAGGAGCAGGAAGATGAGGTGCATACCCTGGAGCTTGCCGCGGCCGCATTGCTCTGCGAGGTGATGCGTGCCGACTACCGGGTTGACCCCGCCCAGCTCGAGACTCTCCGTGAGCTGCTCATGACGCACCTCCACCTGGAAGCCGAGGCCGTGGAGTCGCTGATGGCAATGGCTCGTGAGGAGGTGGAGATTTCCGTGGACCACTACCAGTTCGTCAGCCTGATCAAGCAGCACTACGGCTACGGGCGGCGCGTCGAGCTGGTGAGAATGATGTGGGTGTTGGCACTCGCAGATGGTGAACACCACCACCTCGAGGAACATCGCATCCGCCAGCTCGCCGATCTGCTACACGTGGGGCATGGCGACTTCATCCGCAC
>PWIZ01000245.1 GCA_003560175.1 Halomonas sp.
GCCTCGCGGAACCGCTGGGGCAAGCTGCTGGAGGCCGGCGTGCGCATCCACGAGTACCAGCCGTCGAAATATCACGCCAAGCTCTACCTCATCGACGAGAAGTGGGTCTCCATTGGCTCCGCCAATCTCGACAACCGCTCCTTCCGTCTCAACGACGAGACCAACGTCATCCTCATGGATCACGACCTGGCAGCGACGCTGACCGCCCAGTTCGACCGCGATCTTGAACAGGCCCGCGCCTATGAGCTGAATGCCTGGGAGAACCGGTCCCTCCCCCGGCGCGTGCTGGGCTGGCTGACCATGACCCTCGGCTGGCATCTGTGACGCACAGGCCGGGCCCGATCAGGGGCTCAAGCGCTTGTCGTGTTGTGCTCGGTCCGGGATCAGCCGACGGGATACCCACCTCAGATAGGCCACGAAGACCAGCAGTACCTGCAGCAGGCCCCACGTCAAGACTGCCTGCAGCAAGCCAGGGACATGGAGCAACGCGGCATGGTCGCCGCCATTGTCCTGGCCTGGGCGCACCGTCATACTGCTGTCACAAAAGCTCGAGCGACGCTCACCGAAGGGCAAGCATGCGCTGGCTTGCAACCGCCCATAGGGAAGACACCCCAACGTATCATGCTAATGGAATCGACGCTGAACCTCGCTCTGTTTTCCCACCTGAATGCCGCCCCCGACAGCGATCCTCGCCTGCTGTGGCTGGCAGAAGTCTTCGCCGTTTATCTAATCTGGCTGGTGCCGGCCCTGCTGGTGCTCGGCTGGCTGCGCGGTAACGACCGCCTGAAACGCCCTCTGCTCGAGGCGTTCATCGCCACGGTGCTCGCGCTGACCGCCAGCTGGCTGATCGGCACTCTCTGGTACACCCCAAGGCCCTTTATGGTGCCCGTGGGGCAGACCTTCCTGGAGCACTCGCCCACCGCGGCATTTCCCAGCAACCATGCCACCATCATGCTGACCATGGCGTTCAGTCTGATGCTGCACGCCGGCACTCGGCGCATCGGCCGCTACCTGCTGTTGCTGGCCGTGCCGGTCGCCTGGGCGCGAGTCTTTCTCGGCGTGCACTTCCCTCAGGACATGCTGGGTGCCCTACTGCTGGCCGCCGGCGTGGCCGCGCTGGTCGGCGTCAGTCGCAGTTGGCTGATACTGCCCTTCTATCATCACGTAGCGAGGCGGCTCTATCACCTGCTCTTCGCACCGTTGATCAGCCGAGGCTGGGTGGAGCGCTGAGCGCTGAGCGCTGCCGCCCTGCCGGCCCCACGGCATTCCGGCACTCGCCTCTGCTGGCTCGAACGCCGATACTGGAGAGAGGACTCAACAGCCCCGGAGCCGCCCCATGAGCGAACACGAACGCACCATCATGGCCTCCTCCGCGGTCGGCCACCTGACACCGGGCAAGGACAGGGGGAAGTGTCGTGGGATATCGTGCAGGTAGGGCTCAGCCCTCGAAGCAATGCTCCCCCGCTCTCCATGCCAGCTTGGCGCCTGGAATCACCTCATGAACAACAAGAACGGCACCATCGACACGGTTCTTCTCGGCACCGGGAGCCACATGCCGACAGGCCGCTCCGAGGACGAAGCCGCCCTGTGGCGCATCTTCTTCGAGCAGAACCGCGGCGAGTTCACCCGCCGCCTGGTGGAGGAGATGGAGCGCGCCCAGCGTTTCCAGCGGCCGCTGGCCATCGTGATGTACGACCTCGACCACTTCAAGCGGATCAACGATACCTTCGGGCACGATGTGGGTGAAGCGTGCTGAAGGCGACGACAAGGCTGGTCAACCAGCGAACGCGCCGGGTCGACGTCCAAGGCCGCTGGGGCGGCGAGGAGTTCATGGTGCTGCTGCCCGAGAGCGACCTTGCGGCCGCCATGAGGAGCGCCGAGCGGATTCGCGCGGCCATTGCAGCGCACCTCTTTGCGCACCGAGAACCGGTCACTGCCAGCTTCGGCGTCGCCGTTCTCGCCCCTGACGACCGGCTCGACGGGCTGGTCAAGCGCGCCGACGATGCCCTCTACCTGGCGAAACGCTCCGGCCGAAACCGGGTAGAGTCACTGCTACCCGAGGAGCCAGAGGGCACCTGATGGCCGGCGGGTGTCGAGCGATGCGCTGTCCCAGGTCGGCTCCTTCTCGGGAAGCGCCCTCGGTTGGCAGATAGGCACCGCGTCGAGATACCATGCCGCAAGCGAGCAACGAACGCCGACGCGTTCCTCAATGTCATCACCCCAGGAGTCGACATGCCCCTTCTCGACAGCTTTACCGTGGACCACACCATCATGAACGCCCCGGCGGTGCGCGTCGCCAAGACCATGCGCTCCCCCTCGGGCGACACCATCACCGTCTTCGACCTGCGCTTCAACAAGCCCAACGAGGACATGATGGGCGAAAAGGGCATTCACACCCTGGAACACCTGTTTGCCGGTTTCATGCGCCAGCACCTGAATAGCGACAGCGTCGAGATCATCGATATCTCCCCCATGGGCTGCCGCACCGGCTTCTACATGAGCCTGCTGGGCAGCCCGAGCGAGCAGCGCGTCGCCGACGCCTGGCTGGCCGCCATGCGCGATGTGCTGAGCGTCGAGCGCCTGGAGGAGATTCCGGAGCTCAACGAGTACCAGTGCGGCACCTACCGGATGCACTCGCTGGAAGAGGCCCAGGCGATCGCCCGGGGCATCATCGCGCAGGGCGTGGGCGTCAACCGCAACGCTGACCTGGCCATGAACCCCGAGAGGCTCAAGGCGCTGGGCAACGATCTCGCCTGACCACCACGCCGCGAGCGACGCCCACTGACGCCACCCCATGCCGACTCCCCGTGCCCTGACCACCCTCGCCGCCGGCCTGCTGGCCCTGCTGCTGGCGGCCTCGCCGGCGGCGGCCAGCTGCCCCGCCCCCTCCAGCGCCGACCTCGCCGCCATCAAGGGCGTCGAGCAGACGGCCCTGCCCGAAGGCCAGCAGGTGGTCGCCGACGGCGTGGTGACCGGCGCGTTTCTCGGACGCGACAACCTCAACGGCGTCTATCTGCAGCAGGCCACCGAGCAGGGCCCGGTGGGGCTCTTCGTCTACCTGCCCGGGGCCACCGAGCGTGACGCCGAACGCCTCGTGCCAGGCAAGCACGTCCAGCTCCACGCCCGCACCGGCGAGTACCGCGGGCAGATTCAGCTGCAGCGGGTCGAGCGCGTCGAGATCTGCGCCCGCGACCAACTGCCGGCGCCCGAGGCGCTGGCCTGGCCCCTGGGCGAGGAGGCGCTCTCCCGGCTGGAGGGGCGGCTGGTTGCCTTCCCCGAGCCCCTCACCGTTACCGGCAACTACGAACTGGGGCGCTATGGCTCCCTGAGGCTCGCCAATGAGCGGCTCTTCCGCCCTACCAATGCGCCGGACCAAGACCAGGAGCGCGCCGTCCTGATGCTCGACGACGGCAGCTACCGCACCTTCCCGAACCCCATTCCCTACCTGAACGACGATGACACCCGACGCGTCGGCAGCCGGGTCGCGGGGCTGACCGGGGTGCTGACCCACGCCTTCGACGCCTGGCGCCTGCACCCCACCGAGACACCGCGCTTCTTGGATGCCAACCCGCGCCCGGCGCCGCTGGACGAGCCAGGAGAGCGGCTGCGGGTGGCGGCCTTCAACGTCGAGAACTACTTCACCACCCTGGGCCAGCGCGGCGCGGCCAACGCCGAGGAGCTGGAGCGCCAGCGGGCCAAGCTCGCCGCCGCGGTGGCGGGGCTGAGTGCCGATATCCTGGCGCTGGTGGAGGTTCAGAACACCCCGGGGGCGCTGGCCGACCTGGTCGAGCAGCTGAGCCTTCGCACCGGCGTGCGCTACCGGGCGGTGGGCGGCGACGCCAGCCGCGGCAGCGACGCCATCAAGCTGGCCCTGATCTACCGGCCTGACCGGGTGGAGGCGCTCAGCGAGCTCTACGCCGACGGCGATCGCGCCCATCACCGCCCGCCGCTGGCGGCCTTCTTCCGCGGCCAGGAGGGCGGAGAGCCCTTCGGCGTAGTGACCGCTCACTTCAAGTCCAAGACCGGCTGCCCCGCCCGGGGCGATATCGACCGCGGCCAGGGCTGCTGGAACGAGCGCCGGGTGGCCCAGGCGCAAGCCATGGCGGCCTTCCTCGAGCGTCTCGCCACCGAGGGAAGCGAGCGGCTGCTGCTGGTCGGCGACCTCAACGCCTATGGCGCCGAGGACCCGATCCGCACCCTGACCGATACCGGCCTGGTCGACCTGATCGCCCGGGAGCTGCCGCCGGAGCAGCGCTACACCTACGTATTCCGCGGCGAGTCGGGCTACCTGGACCACGCCCTGGCGAGCCCCGAACTGGCCGCGGTCGTGGCGGCGGTGCACCCCTGGCCCATCAACGCCGACGAGCCCCCCTTCCTCAGCTACGACGGCCCGGACAGCGCCGCAGGGCTCATCCGGCCCGACGCCTTCCGCTCCTCGGACCATGACCCGGTGGCGGTGGATCTCTCGCCCGAGGGGCGGTGAACCCGAGGCGTGGAAAGAGCGTGCGCCAGGCGGCGAGAAAAGGGGTGCAGTGGCGGCCGTTTCCCGCTATCAAGAAGACACTAATAATAACAATCGTCCCTCGGGGAGGCCCCCCATGGAGTCACCGCAGGATGCCGCCACCCCTCGCCGCCAGGCCCCTCGCCCCTGGACGCGTCACTACCGCGACGGCATAGCGGCCGAGCTGCCGCCCCCGGCGCACCCCAACCTGGCGGCGCTGATCAGCGAGAGCGCCGAGCGCTTCGCCGACCGGCGCGCCTTCACCAGCTGCATGCCCAACGGCATGAACGGCGCGCTCAGCTATGCCCAGGTCGACGAGGCCTCCGACGCCTTCGCCGTCTACCTGCGCGAGGGGCTGGGTCTCACCCCCGGCAGCCGCGTCGCGGTGCAGCTGCCCAACTGCCTGAGCTACCCGGTGGTGGTATTCGGCATCCTCAAGGCCGGCTGCGTGCTGGTGAACACCAACCCGCTCTACGCCGTCTCGGAGATGATCCACCAGTTCCGCGACAGCGGCGCCGAGGCGCTGGTGATCGTCGACCTGTTCGTCGACAAGCTGCCCGAGGTGCTGCCCCACACCGCCATCCGCCACGTGGTGACGACGAGCCTGGCGCAGTTCTTCCCCCCCGTGGTGCGCCAGGTGGTGCAGGCGGTGCTGCGCTACTGGAACCGGGTGATCCCGCCCTGCCCGGTCAAGGCGACCCCGCTTGGCCAGGCCCTGGCCGAGGGCCGGCGACTCGGGCAGGGCATCAGCGTCGCCGACTACTGGCGCGACCTGGGGCCGGAGAGCCTCGCCGCGCTGCAGTACACCGGCGGCACCACCGGCATCGCCAAGGGGGCCATGCTCAGCCACGGCAACCTGCTCGCCAACGTGGCCCAGATCGAGGCGATGGCCGGCTCGCACATCAGCGACGGCGAGGAGTGCGTGCTCACCGCCCTGCCGCTCTATCACATCTTCGCCTTCTCGGTGAATCTGCTCGCCTTCTTCAAGCACGGCGCCCACAACGTCCTGGTGCCCAACCCGCGGCCGATCCAGAACCTCCAGCGGGCCATCGAGAACTACCCCGTCAGCTGGATCAGCGGGGTGAATACCCTCTTCAATGCCCTGCTCAACGAGGAGTGGTTCACCCTCTACCCGCCGCGCAAGCTGCGCGCCGCGGCAGCCGGCGGCACGGCGCTGCACGCCGCCGTGGCCGAGCGCTGGGAGGCCATCACCGGCACCCCGCTGGTGGAGGGCTACGGCCTCACCGAGAGCTCGCCGGTGATCAGCTTCAACCCCCTGGTGGGGACGCGCAAGCCGGGCAGCATCGGCATTCCGGTACCCGGCACCGAGGTCCGCCTGGTCGATGATAACGGCGCACCGGTGGCCCAGGGGGAGCCTGGCGAGCTCACCGCCCGGGGCCCCCAGGTGATGCAGGGCTACTGGCAGCAGCCCGAGGCCAGCGCCGAGGCCCTGCGCGACGGCTGGCTGCATACCGGGGATGTGGCCGCCATGGACGAGGACGGCTACCTGCGCATCGTCGACCGCAAGAAGGACCTGATCCTGGTCAGCGGCTTCAACGTCTATCCCAACGAGGGGGAGGACTGCATCGCCCTGCTGGACGCCGTGCACGAGGTGGGAGTGATCGGCGTGCCCGACCCCGACACTGGCGAGACGGTGCGCGCCTATATCGTCACCCGCGGCGAGCTCGACCGCGACGCGGTGAAGGCCCACTGCCGGGAGCAGCTGGCCCGCTACAAGGTGCCCAAGCAGATCGCCTTCGTCGACGAGCTGCCCAAGAGCCC
>PWIZ01000218.1 GCA_003560175.1 Halomonas sp.
CAGCAGCCTCCTCGACCCAGGCGCTGATCGATGCGGCAACGTTGTCGACCGCCGCCGCCTCCAGGTGTAGATGGTGGCCGCCGGGCAGCACCCGGCGCACGAGCCCCGGCAGGGCAGCGCGGGCCGCATCGGCGCGCTCGCGATCACCCAGAATGCCCGTCTCCCCCTCTACCAGCAGCGTGGGGCACCGGATCGCCCTCAGGCAGGCCAGAGCCTGCTCCGGGCTGAGCCGAACCGGCGATGGCCGGAGCAGGCGGCTATCGGTGCGCAGCCCGACCCGCCCGCTCTCCAGCACCCTCAGGTTTCTCTCGACCAGCGGGGCGGCAGCGTCGGCATCGATGGCCGTGGCACCACCCGCGACCCGCGCCGCCACGGCGGTCTCACTGTCAGGATAGTGCGGCGCCGGAGAGGCCGCGCGGCGCTGGGCCAGCAGGCCCCGGCGCAGCTGGCCGGGCGCGCGCTCGGCCTCGGTGGTCACCATCCCCAGGCCATCGATGAGCACCAGCTGCGAGAGCCGCTCCGGCATCGCCGCCGCGGTCAGGCAGGCAACGCCTGCGCCCATGGAGTGGGCCAGCAGCGTCAGCCGCTCGATGCCCAGGGATTCGGCGGCATCCAGCACGTCGTGGCAATAATCCCACAGGGCGTAGCCCTCCGCCCCGGGGGAATCGGCTGAGCGGGAGAGGTGGTCCGAGTGACCGTGACCGGCGAAGTCCAGGGCCACAACGCGTATTCCCAGGCGCTCCACCAGCCGCGGCGCCAGCCGCGAGAAACTGGCGGCGTTGTCCAGCCAGCCGTGCAGGGCCAGCCAGGTCGGCGCCGCCTCCTCGCCCCAGGCCAGGGCCGCCAGGCGGCCGTTGGCCAGGCGCAGTTCGCTTGGAGCGCTCACGGGGAGGTCTCCAGCAGGGATTCGAGGATCGCGAAGAGGCCCTGGCGGGCCTCCACCGGGTGCTCCATGGGGAACATGTGGGTCCCCGGCACCAGGGTCACCGGCACGCCGTGACGAACCAGACGCCGACGACGACGCGGCGTCAGCAGGTCGGAATCCTCGCCGGCCAGCAGCGCATAGGGCACCCGCAGCCGCCTCGGCAGATCGCCCAGATGGTCCGGCAGGTGACAGAAGATCTCCACTTCCACCCCGGGATCATAGACCAGTACCGCCTGGCCATCGTCGAGCAGCCGGGTCCCCCCCTCTACATAGTCATCGAGGGCCTCGGGGGTGAAGCGCCGGAACAGCCGGCGCCGCCTGAGCGAGTCGCGCATGGCGTTGCGGTCGGGCCACAGGGACCGCCGGCCGCGACTCTGCCCGGCCGGCGTCACCCGCTCCATGAAACCGATGCGTTTGGCGGCCTTCATGGCCCAGGCGTCTAGCCCCAACATCAGCGGCGGGTCGAGCATCACCACGCAGCGAAAGCGCTCGGGGGCGACCTCGGCGGCCATGGCCATCAGGACCCCGCCCATGGAGTGGCCCACGCCGATCACCGGCTCATCGGCTCCCTCCAGGGTGTGGAGCAGCTCATCTCTCAGCGCCAGCCAGTTATGGCCCACCGGGAAGTCGGGGTGATGGCCCAGGCGATCGAGAAGTTGAACATCGAAACGCTCGGCCAGAGGGCCGAGAAAACTGCTGTAGCTCGAGCCGGGGAAGCCATTGGCATGGGCAAAGAGCAGTCGGGGACGGTCGGGTAATGGGGTCATGTCGGTATCCGTGAGCGGCCGGGCGGTTCCCGTCTGGCGGTAGCAGGCTAACGGGATTACCATGATTCGCCAAGTCAACTTCCGGCTCATCGAGCCCCGATCGGAGTCCTCGTGAAACCAGCGCCAAAGCCTCCCCGTGACACTCGAACCCGTAACCGGATCTTCTTCGCCGCCGTTATCGCCGCCACCATCGTCGGCCTGTGGCTGGCCCGCTAGGAGGCTGGCCCCATGGATCTTTCCGCCCTCTTTTTCCAGACCCTCGAGGTCACCCTGCCGGTCTTCGCCATGGTATTCATCGGCCTGGGCCTCAAGCGCGCCGGGTGGATCGATACCGCCTTCGTCGCTACTGCCTCACAGCTGGTGTTCCGCGGCACCATGCCGGTGCTGATCTTTCTCAGCATCATCAAGGCCGATCTGAGCTCGACCCTCAACCCCGGGCTGCTGGGTTTCTTCGCCCTGGCGACACTGGGCAGCTTCCTGTTCTGCTGGGGCTGGGCCCGGCTGCGGGTGCCCTTCCCGGAGCGCGGGGTCTATATCCAGGGGGCCTTTCGCGGCAACTGCGGCATCGTGGGACTGGCGCTGGCGGCGGGCATGTACGGCGACTACGGGCTCTCGGCCGGGGGACTGCTGCTGGGGGTGGTGATCCTCACCTATAACGCCTTTTCGGTGGTGGCCCTGGCCACCTATCAGGAGGGTCAGAGTGCGGACTGGCGCAGCATCCTGTCGCACATCGCCCGTAACCCGCTGATCCTCGCCGTGGTGGCGGCGGTTCCGGTGGCCGCCCTGGAACTGCCCCTGCCGGGCTGGCTGATGACCTCCGGCGAGTACTTCGCCTCGCTGACCCTGCCCCTGGCGTTGATCTGCATCGGCGCCACCCTGTCGCTGGGGGCGATCCAGGCCTCGGGACGCCTGGCCACCAGCGCCAGCCTGCTGAAGATGGTGACGGTGCCGATCCTGGCCACCACGGCGGCCTGGCTGGTCGGCTTCGAGGGTCGCGAACTGGGGGTGATGTTCCTCTTCTTCGCCAGCCCCACGGCGGCGGCGGCCTTCGTGATGGCCAAGGCCATGGGCGGCAACGCCGTGCTCACGGCCAATATCATCGCCCTGACCACCCTGATGGCCAGCCTGACGGTCACTCTCGGCGCCTTCGCCCTCAAGGTGGCGGGGTTGATCTAGTCCAGGTCGGCCGGGGCGATGAATCTCGCCAGCCGGGCGCAGCCCGCCGCCCACACCTCGGCCTCGAGTTCGGCCAGGGCCGCGGTGGGGAAGCCCGGGCCGCGGTCGGTACGGCCCTCCACCAGCAGGCCGGTGAGCGCCCCCACCAGCGGCATATGGCTGACCAGCATCAGCGGGCGTCCCTCGGGCTGCGCCAGCAGCCAGTCGACCACCGCCAACGGGGCGTCGTCGGGGGTCAGGATCGGCAGCGTCTCCACCGGGACACCCAGCGCCTCGCCGATGATGGCGGCGGTCTGCCGGGCACGGCGATAGGGGCTGGCCAGCAGGCGCAGCCCGCCTGGCTCGTCGCGAGCGGCCAGCCAGGCGGCCAGGCGTCCAACCTCATGGCTGCCCTGCCCGGTCAGTTCCCGCTCGGCGTCGGGGACGCCGGGCCCCGCCTCGCCATGGCGCAGGATCAGCAGGCGCTCAGCCATGGGCGCCCCCACCCTCGCCCTCGCGGTGGGCGCGCTGCACGTCCTCGCGAGCCAGCACGAACTCAACGTCGCTGCTCTGCTCGCCGAGCATCAGCATGCGGGCCATCTCCTTGGCCGGCACGCCCTTGAACAGCACCTGGTAGAGCCCCTCGGCCAATGGCATGTACACCCCGTCCTGGTGCGCCTTGTCGCGCACCAGGCGCACGGTATTGACCCCCTCGGCCACCTGGCCCAGCGCCGCCACCGCCTCGTCCAAAGTGCGGCCCTCGCCGAGGGCCTGACCCACCCGGTAGTTGCGCGACAGCGCCGAAGAGCAGGTCACGATCAGGTCCCCCACGCCGGCAAGCCCCAGAAAGGTCATGGGGTTGGCGCCCTGGTCCACGGCGAAGCGGCTCATCTCGGCCAGGGCCCGGGTCATGAGCATGCTGCGGGTGTTCTCGCCCATGCCGAGTGCGGCGGCCATGCCGGCGGCGATAGCGTAGATATTCTTCAGCGCCCCGCCCAGTTCGACGCCGTGACGGTCGTTGCTGGCGTAGACCCGAAAGTAGTCACAGCCCAGCGCCGTCTGCACCCGGGTGCGGGTCTCGGGGTCGTCGCTGGCGATCACCGTGGCGGTGAGCTGTTTCTGGGCGACTTCCGAGGCCAGGTTGGGTCCGGAGATCACACCGATATGGGGAAAGCCGGTCTCATCCTCGAGGATCTGGCTCATCAGCTTGAAGCCCTCCTCCTGGATGCCCTTGGTGGTACTGACCAGGATCTGGTCCGGGGTCAGCCAGGGGCGCGCCTGGCGCACCACCTCGCGGAAGGCCTTGGAAGGGATCGCCACCAGTACCAGGCTGGCATCCTGCAGCACCTCGGCCATGTCGGTGGAGGCGATCACCGAGGGATTGATCGAATAGTCGGGCAGGTAGCGGCCGTTGCGATGCTCGCGATTGATCTGATCGGCCAGATCGGGATCTCTCAGCCACTGGCTCACCCGTGAGCCGTTATCGGCCGCAATGCTGGCCAGGGCGGTACCGAAGCTGCCGCCGCCCAGCACCGCCACCTTCATCTGTTCCAATGCCATGGTCTGCCCCGCCTGTTTTGATGAAATCGGGATGGATGGGATCGGAGTAAGGGGAGTCGCAATTGTAGCGAAAAAGGGGCCCGAATCGTCAGCCGATTCGAGCCCCGGGAACCGCCCTGTCGACCGGCCGTCACGGCAGGCCGACAGCCTACGACCTAGTCGATGTGCGAGAGCAGCGAATCGATACTCTCGCGGGCATCACCGTAGAGCATCCGGGTGTTCTCCTTGTAGAACAGCGGATTCTCGATGCCCGAATAGCCGGTACCCTGGCCGCGCTTGCAGACGAAGACGACCCGCGACTTCCATACCTCGAGGACCGGCATGCCGGCGATGGGGCTGTTGGGGTCTTCCTGAGCCGCCGGATTGACGATGTCGTTGGAACCGATAACGATCGCTACGTCCGTCTTGGGGAAGTCATCGTTGATCTCGTCCATCTCCATGACGATGTCATAGGGCACCCGAGCCTCGGCCAGCAGCACGTTCATGTGCCCTGGCAGGCGGCCGGCCACCGGATGGATGGCGAAGCGCACCTCCTTGCCGGCGGAGCGCAGCTTGCGCACCAGTTCGCTGACCGCATTCTGGGCCTGAGCCACCGCCATGCCGTAGCCCGGCACGATGACCACGCTGTCGGCGTTGTTGAGGGTCGCCGCCACCCCGGCGGCATCGATGGCCACCTGCTCGCCCTCGATCTCCGCCGCCGGCCCCTGGGTGCCGCCGAAGCCTCCCAGGATCACGCTGACGAAGTTGCGATTCATCGCCTTGCACATGATGTAGGAGAGGATCGCCCCCGAGGAGCCCACCAGGGCGCCGGTCACGATCAAGAGGTCGTTGGAGAGGGTGAAGCCGATGGCCGCCGCCGCCCAGCCCGAATAGCTGTTGAGCATCGACACCACCACCGGCATATCGGCCCCGCCGATACCCATGATCAGGTGGTAGCCGATGAAGAACGCCAGGGCGGCCAGCAACAGCAGGGTCCAGAAGCCGGCGCCGTTGAGGTAGAGGATGGCCAGCAGCAGCGAGATCACCGCGGCGCCGGCGTTGAGCTTATGGCCACCGGGCAGCTGCTTGGACTTGCCGTCGACCTTGCCGGCCAGCTTGCCGAAGGCGATCACCGAACCGGTGAAGGTCACCGCACCGATGAAGATGGCGAAGACCACTTCTATCTGGAGGAAGGTCAGCTCGTCGGGCGCCTTGGTGGCCACCATGGCGGCGAAGGCCGAGAACTGCTCGGTGGCTCCTCCCACGGCCTGGACGGCCAGCACCCGGCGGCGCTCGAGGTCGGCGTTCCAGGCCACGAAGACCGCGGCCAGACCCACGAAACTGTGCAGTGCCGCCACCAGCTGGGGCATCTCGGTCATGGCGACCCGCTTGGCCACGACCCAGCCGATCGCCGCGCCGATGATGATCAGGGGAATCATCAGCCAGTGGGCACCGATACCGGGCCCCAGGGCGGTGAAGAACACCGCCAACGCCATGCCTATGATGCCGTACCACACCGCCCGTTTGGCCTTCTCCTGATTGCTCAGCCCCCCCAGAGAGAGGATGAAGAGCACACTTGCCGCAATCGCTGCGGCTGATACAAATCCTTGACTCAGCATGTGTTCTCTCCGCCGCTCACGACTTCTGGAACATGGCCAGCATCCGGCGTGTCACCAGGAAGCCGCCCACGATATTGATGGTAGCGATCAGCACCGAGATGCCCGCCAACAGCATGACGAGCCAATTCCCCGAACCGATCTGCAGCACGGCGCCGAGAATGATGATCCCGGAGATGGCATTGGTCAGCGCCATCAGCGGCGTATGCAGCGAGTGGCTGACGTTCCAGATCACCTGGAAGCCCACGAAGCAGGCCAGGACGAAGACGATGAA
>PWIZ01000209.1 GCA_003560175.1 Halomonas sp.
TGATCTTCGAGACCTCGCGCCAGGCGCGCTTCATCATCCCCATGGCGATCTCGCTGGGCTTCGGCATGCTCTTCGCCACCTTCATCCTGCTGCTGCTGGTCCCCTGCCTCTACCTGATGCTCGAGGGCCTGCGTGAGCGCCTCCACGGCCGCCGCCCCCAACCCGAGGAGGTCCCACCATGAGCCTGCGTCTGCCCCGCCCCGCCGTTTCCCGACTGGGGGTCAAGCTCTTCGTGGTGATCCTAGTGGTCAACGTGGCCATCGCGGGCCTGGTCTTCCTGGCCATCTCGCGCAGCCTCGACCGTGGCTTCATCGAGTACCTGGACACCACCCAGGTCAATCGCGCCGAGACCCTCGCCGACGGGCTCGGCGAGGAGTGGGCCAGGCGCGGCGACTGGCAGTGGCTGCGTGTCTCGCCCTCGGCCTGGCAACGGCTGGTGCGCCAGCAGCTGTGGCCGGGCGCCGGCGCTCCGCTCCAGGGCATCGAGCGTCGTCTGGGCGACCCCAAGGACTTCGTACTCCACGACGCCGAGGGCCTGCCGGTGATCGGCCTGCCCCCGGACGACGAGGAGGAGGCCGCCACCCTGCGTTGGCTGCCGATCCTCCACGAGGGGGAGCGAGTCGGCACCCTGGGCTACCGCCCCCCCGAACAGCTGATGGCACGCATGGACCGCATCTTCCTGGCGCGTCAGCAGCGCAACCTGGCCATCATCGTGGGTTCGCTGGGTGTCGCCTCGCTGCTGCTGGCCGGCGGCCTCTCCTGGTGGCTGGGTCGGCGCACCCGCAGCATGGCAATGGCCACCCGTCGCCTTACCGAGGGTGACTACAGCACCCGGCTGCCCGAACAGGGGCGCGATGAGCTCTCCCGGCTCTCACGGGACTTCAATGTGCTGGCCGCCACCCTGGAGGCGAGCCGCGAGGCGCGCAGCCGCTGGGTCTCGGACATCGCCCACGAACTGCGCACCCCGTTGGCGGTACTGCGCGGCGAGATCGAGGCGATGCAGGATGGCATCCGCCGCCTTGACCAGGACAGCCTGCACTCCCTGGCCCAGGAGGTGGGCCAGCTCGAACGGCTGGTGGCCGATCTGCGCCTGCTCTCCCAGAGCGATGCCGGCGCCCTGGAGGTGCAGCTCGCCCCACTGGATCTCGCCGAGAGCCTCGCCGATCGACTCGATGAGGCAGAAGGATGGCTCACCGACTGCGGCATCACCCTGGAAGTCCACATTCAAGGCGGGGCCTGGATGCGCGGTGACGTCCAGCGCCTGCGCCAGCTGTGGAACAACCTGCTGGACAACACCTGCGCCTATACCCGGTCGCCGGGACGGCTGCGGGTCTCCCTCGCCGCTGCCTCATGCGGCATCCAGGTGACCTGGGAAGACAGCGCCCCCGGAGTCCCCGAGGGCGAACTTGACCGGCTCACCGAGCGCCTCTATCGGGTGGAGGGCTCGCGGAACCGGGCCAGCGGCGGCAGCGGCCTGGGACTCTCCATCGCCGCCGCCCTGGTCAAGGCCCACGGCGGCGAGATGCACCCCTCGCCCTCATTGCTGGGTGGGTTATGCTGGACGCTGACGTTTCCAACGCTCGATGACGACCGTTCCAGGAAGGAGATCGCATGACATCACAGGAACACGAGCAGCATCAGATCCTGATCGTCGAGGACGAGCCCAAGATCGCCCGGCTGGTGGCCGACTACCTGGAGGGCAGCGGATTTACCACCCACCACCTGGACCATGGCGACGCCGTACTACCCTGGCTTTCACAGGCACGCCAGGCGGGCCAGGGTCCCGCACTGGTACTGCTTGATCTGATGCTGCCCGGCACCGACGGACTGACCCTGTGCCGGGAGGTCCGTCAGCGCTGGCCGGCGCTGCCGGTGATCATGCTCACCGCCCGGGTCGAGGAGGTAGACCGTCTGCTGGGCCTGGAGCTGGGCGCCGACGACTACATCTGCAAACCCTTCAGCCCCCGCGAAGTTGTCGCCCGGGTCAAGGCGGTGCTCCGGCGCAGCCAGGTCGCCGACAACCCCGACCATGCCACCGGCAGTGACCTGGTGCTCGACGAGGAGGGCTGGCGGGCGCTGGCCGATGGCCAGGATCTGAGCCTCACCGCTGTGGAGTTCCAGCTGCTCAGGGTGATGATGCACGCCCCGGGGCGCATCTTCTCCCGGGACCAGCTGATGGATCACATGTATCGAGACCACCGCATCGTCTCCGAGCGCACCGTGGACAGCCACGTCAAGAAGCTGCGCCGCAAGATCAGCGAGGTGTGGCCTGAACGCGAGGTGATCCGCTCGGTCTACGGGGTCGGCTACAAGTATCAGCCCGAGGAGTGATGTCGGTTCCACATGCACGACCTTTGCACGCTCGCTGCACCTCCCTTGCACCACATAGAGCGAGACTGGAACCATCAACCCGAGGCCCCAAGGAGTGTCCCCATGAAGATGACCGTTTCTCGCAAGCTGCTGGCTCCCGCCCTGCTCGCCATCGCCATCGCGCCCCTGGCGCTCTCCGCCACTGCCGCTCACCACGGCAAGGGCGCAGAACGTCACAAGGAGTATCACCAGGAGCAGCGCGAGCAGTGGATGGAGGCCCGGACCGAACAGCGCCAGGCGCTCTTCCAGCGCGCCGGCATCGATGAGCCAACCCGCGAGGCCCTGGAAGAAGCAAGAGGCGAGCACCGCGAGGCGATGCGCCAGCTCCATGAGCAGCACCGCGAGCGCCTCAACCAGCTCCTCGACGACGACCAGCGCGCCGCCATGGAAGTGGCCCGCGGCGAGATGCGCGAGGAGCGTCGCGCCGAGATGATGGGGCAGCGCCGTGCCAGCATGCAGGAGCGCTTGGAGGCCCTGGTGGACGACTGGGGGCTCTCAGGCGAGGAGCGCGAAGCCCTGCGCGAGACCCGCGAGGAGATCTACGCCGACATGGCCAAGCTACGTGAGCGCGACTTCGACTCACGCACCGAACGTCGCGACGCCATGCTGGAGATGCGCGACCGCCACCAGGAGGCGCTCGCCGAGATCCTCAGCGATGAGCAAATGGAGGAGCTGCGCGCCACCATGATGCCGCGCGGCGAGCGCGGCGACGGCAAGGGCTACGGCAAGCCTGACCGCGGCCATGGCGAGAAGCGCGGCAACTGAAGCCCGGTATCTGAAGCAAGGTAACTTGAGGATTCGTCGCCGGCCTGGGCCGGTGACGAATCCTTGAGAACGTCCCCCGGGCCCGACGCCAAGCGTCGGGCCCGCTCATTTCAGGGGGTTAACCATAGAGCACCCCCGGCAACCAGAAGACGATGCCCGGCACCATGTAGAGAATGAACATGGCCACGAACACCAGCAGCAGGAAGGGCATGATCCCCAGAAAGATATCGCCCAGCTGGATACTCTTGGGCGCAATGCCCTTGAGATAGAAGGCCGACATCGCCATGGGTGGCGTCAGGAAAGAGGTCTGGATGTTCAGCGCCACCAGTACGCCGAAGAACAGGGGGTCGATGCCGAACATATGCAGCAGCGGCAGGAAGATCGGCACGAAGATGATAATGATCTCGGTCCATTCCAGGGGCCAGCCAAGAATGAAGATCATCAACTGGGCCAACAGCAGGAACTGCAGCGGCGTGAGTGAGAGCCCGCTGATCCAGTGCTCGATTAACGAATGCCCATCGAGTAGCGAGAATACCGACGAGAAGATCCAGGAGCCGACGAACAACCAGCAGACCATGGCGCTGGTGCGCGCGGTGAGGAACACCGCCTCGCGAAGCCGGGCGAAGGTCAACTGCCGATAGGCCGCGGCCAGCAGGATGGCACCAAGGGCCCCAATGCCGGCCGCCTCGTGGGGAGTGGCCAGACCGAAGAGGATGGCCCCGAGCACCGACATGATCAGCACGAAGAGCGGTACGAAGGAGGTGAGCAGCCCCCAGTAGACCTTCCCCAGGGGGACGTCGAGCTTGTCGGCCGACAGCTTCGGGGCCACCTTGGGGTTGATCAGCGCCCGGCCCATCACGTAGAAGATGTAGAGCCCGGCCAGCAGCAGCCCCGGTAACAGTGCCGCCGCATAGAGCCGTACCACCGAGACCCCGGCCATGGCGCCGTACAGGATCAGCATGATGCTCGGCGGAATCAGGATACCGAGACAGCCGCCGGCGCAGATGACCCCGCTGGAAAGGCGCTTGTCATAGCCCGCGTTGAGCATGGCTGGCAGCGCCAGCAGGCCCATCAGGGTCACCACCGCTCCGACGATGCCCGTCGCCGTGGCAAACAGGGCGCAGGTGATCAGGCTGGCCACCGCCAGCGAGGCGGGCATGCCGCGAGCCGCCAGCTGCAGACTGGAGAACAGCCGATCGAGGATATTGGCCCGCTCGACCATATAGCCCATGAACAGGAACAAAGGTACGGCGATCAGCACGTCGTTGGACATGACACCGTAGGCGCGCTGCACCAGCAGCGAGAAGATGATGTCGCCGATGGCGAAGTAGCCGAAGGCAATGCCCATGGCGATCAGCGTGAAGGCGATGGGAAAGCCGAGCATGATCAGGAGGACAAGCATGCCCAGCATCATGATGCCGATTTCCGGTTCACTCATTGACGCGTCTCCCCTGAATCCTGCTGGATGGCCTTTATTTCGGCCTCCTTGTTGACCGGAATGGCGATCTCTTCCACGTCACCCAGCCGGCGCGGCCACTGGCCGGCACGCAGGCAGAGCACGCAGCGCGCGACCTCGGCGACGCCCTGCAGTGCCAGCAGCGCCGCACAGGCGGGAATCACGAACTTGTAGGGCCAGATCGGCGGCCCGCCAGGGGTATAGGAGCTGTGCTCGTCCTGACGAAAGGAGACGGCGAAGAAGTCCCAGCCGTAGAACAGCAGGGCGAGGATGCCCGGGTAGAAAAACAGCAGGTAGAGCGCCAGCTCCAGACCCGCCTGGACGCGGGTCGGGAAATAGCGTGAGACCACGTCGGCCCGCACGTGGGCGTTGTGGGCCAGGGCATAGGCCCCGCTCATCATGAACAGGGTGCCGTAGAGCATGTAGCTGGTGTCATAGGCCCAAGTGGTAGGCGAACCCATGACGTAGCGCATGAAGACCTCGTAGCTCAACACAAAGGTCAGGATCAGAATGGCCCAGGCAAAAGCCTTGCCCACCCAGGTGCTGAGGTGATCAATAAGAAAGATGAAGCGCATGGCGACCTCTCACCAGCGGTGGCCGCCCCCTCCGGAGCGGCCAACGGGACTCTGACCCGGCACTACCCTGCGCCGGGACAACGGCAGCGGCAGGAGCCGCTACAGCAGGGTGGAGGTATCGGTGGGCGACTTGCCGTAGAAGTGTTTGTAGGCGGGCTCCTTCGGCGTGGTGTGCTCTAGATGGAAGCCGACCACCCGGTCACAGTACTCACGCTGATGGTCCACCACCTTCTTGAAGAAGGCATTGTTGTTGGACTCGCGCTCGATGACCGCATCCCAGGCGGCGAGCTGGGCCTCCAGCACCGAGTCGGGGGTAATGTAGGTCTGCACCCCCTGCTCCGCGCGCATGGCGTTGAGGTCGCGGGGATAGCGCTCCATGGCCTTCCAGTACATCTCCGACGAGGCCGCCTTGGCGGCATACTGCAGGATGGCTCGAAATTCCTCGGGCAGCTCATCGTGCTTGCGCTTGTTGAGAATGATCTCGAAGGATTCGCAGTCCTGGTGATAGCTGCGCAGCATCCAGGTCTTGCTGACGTCGGGGAAGCCGAGCAGGCGATCCGATGAGGGGTTGTTGAACTCGGCCCCGTCGAGCAGGCCGCGATCCATGGCCGGCACAATGTCGCCGCCGCCCATGATGGTGACCGCTGCACCGAACTCGTTCATCAGGTCGGCGGCAAGACCTACAGTGCGGTACTTAAGCCCACGCAGGTCCTCGGCATCGGTGATCGGCTCCTTGAACCAGCCCAGCGCCTGGGTCGGCATGGGACCGGTCAGGTAACCCACCAGCGGCAACTCCAACTCCTCGAGCAGCTCGTTGTAGAGTTCGCGGCCACCGCCGGTCCAGAACCAGGCCAGGAACTGGTGGGCGTCCCAGCCGAAGGGCGGCGGGGTGCCGAACAGCGAAAAGGCCTTGTGCTTGCCGTACCAGTAGGCTGAGACCCCATGTCCTCCGTCCAGGGCGCCCGAGATCACCGCGTCCTGCATCTGCAGTGCCCCGACTACCGCGCCGGCAGGCAGAAGGTTGAGGCGCAGCCGACCGCCGGACATCTCGTTGGCGATGCGCACATAGTCGGCGGCGAACTCGTGGAAGATGTCCTGGTTGGGCCAGGTACTCTGGAAACGCAGCGTGGTGGTCTGGGCCACCGCGATGCTGGGGAAGCCGACTGCCGCGGCAGCGCCTGCCCCCACGGCGGCAGCCGAGCCGGTGAGGAAACGGCGCCGCGAGCTGCTGGTCGGTGTGGCAGTGGTGATCGGTTGAGTGGCGGGCGTATTGTCGTTAGCCATCGGAGTCTCCAGAAATTTTGTCGTTATTTTCAGCCCGCCGTGGATTCCGGCCCGGCGGGAAGGTTCCAGTCCCGTTGCATCCTGCGCTGGCTATCCCTCACTGGTCGCCGTCCCTGATACCAATCGGTTGTTTAGGTATAGTGTTTACACAGAGATACACAAGCCCCATTACTCAGCTCCCTCCACGCTACCCCGCGGCGTTTTCAACGCAAGTTGAAGCTGGTGTTGGCGCGGGCAATCCGCACGCAGGCGCCAACGCGGACCGGTTGGCCCCGACCCTGGCCGCGGCCAACCGGTCCGAGTTGGGGTGAGCCACCTTGCGGCAGCGCAGCAGGAAAGCGTAACGTACTGACTCCCGCTCTTTAGCACGCAAAGGAGTCGTCATGTCCCGTTCTTCCCCACGGAGCGGCTATCGTCTCCCCGTTCCAGGCAGCGCGCTGGTCGCTGCCTGGCGCGCGGGCTACGGCCTGACCGAACTGCGCCGCGACCTGATGGCCGGCCTGACCATCGGCATCGTCGCGGTGCCCCTCTCCATGGCGCTGGCCATCGCCACCGGGGTGCCGCCCCAGCACGGGCTCTATACCGCCATCGTAGCCGGCGCCATCATCGCCCTGACCGGCGGCTCCCGCTTCAACATTTCCGGCCCCACCGCCGCTTTCGTGGTGATCCTCTTCCCCATTGTCGCGAGCCACGGCGTCGGTGGACTGCTGATCGCCACCCTGATGGCAGGGCTGATCCTGGTGGCCCTGGGCCTCGCGCGGCTGGGCAGCCTGATCCAGTTCGTGCCCTACCCGGTAGTTCTCGGCTTCACCGCCGGCATCGCAGTGGTGATCGCCCTGCTTCAGCTCCCCGACTTCCTGGGGCTGGCCGGGGTCGAACTGGGCGACAGCACCCCCCACAATCTGGTCGCCATCATTCGCGCCCTACCAACCCTGGCACCGACGGAGCTGGGCATCGGGCTGGTGACCCTGGCCGCCCTGATCCTGTGGCCGCGGCTCAAGCTGCCGATCCCCGCCCCACTCGTGGGGCTGGTCGTGGGCACCCTGGCGGCCCTGGCGATGAGCGCCGCCGGGGCTGAGGTCGCCACCATCGCCTCGCGATTCAGCTGGGAGTTCCAGGGCCAGAGCGGCAGTGGCATTCCCCCCTTCGCCCCCGGCCTGCTGGTGCCCTGGCACCTGCCTGGCCTCGACGGCGCGCCGCTTACGGTGGACTTCGCGCTGATCCGGGAACTGCTCGGCCCGGCGCTGGCCATCGCCATGCTGGCGGCCATCGAGTCGTTGCTCTGCGCGGTGGTGGCCGACGGGCTGACCCGTACCCGCCACGACCCCAACGCCGAGCTGATCGGCCAGGGGCTCGGCAACGTGGTAGTGCCCTTCTTCGGCGGCATCACCGCTACTGCGGCCCTGGCGCGCACCGCCACCAACATCCGCAGTGGCGCGGTCTCGCCGGTAGCCGGCGTGGTCCACTCCCTGGTGGTACTGCTGGCGGTGGTGTTGCTGGCCGGGGTGCTGGGCTATGTGCCCATGGCGGCACTGGCCGCCCTGCTGTTCATCATCGCCTGGAACATGAGTGAGGCGCGCCACTTCGCCCACACCCTGAGAAGCGCTCCGGGCAGCGACGTGGCGGTGCTGGTCATCTGCTTCGCCCTCACGGTGATCTTCGACATGGTGCTGGCGGTGGCCGTGGGCATGGGCCTGGCCGCGGCGCTGTTTATCCGCCGCATGGCCAGCCTCACCGAGGCGCGCCAGCTGCGCGCCGGCGAACGCGAGGCGCCACCGACGCTGCCCCGCGAGGTGGCCTTCTATGACATCAATGGTCCGCTGTTCTTCGGGGCAGCAGAGAAGGCCGTCGCGGCACTGCGGGTGGTGGACCCTGAGGTGAGGGTGATGATGCTGGACGTGCGCGACGTCCCGAGCCTGGATACCACGGCCATCGTCGCCCTGCAGTCGCTGGTGGAGGAGCTGCGCGGCCAGCGGGTCGGGCTGATCTTCGTTGGCCTGCCGCCGCGAATGGTCATCAAGCTCCGGCGCGCCGGCCTGCGTCGCGAGGCGGGGCGCCTGGCCATGGTCAGCAGCCAGGCCCATGCCGGTCGCCTGGCCGAGCGCTGGCTGGCCATTGGCTGAAGGAAGTTGCGCCGAGGGGGCTCGCCCCCAGGTTGGCGATCAGGCGCCCGGCCCCACCTCGTTGAAGCGGAGCCGGGCAGGCATCGGTCCCGGGTGAGACCCGGGCTCACTGCCGCGGATCATCCGCCGGATCGATGTAATCGATGCCCCAGGGGCCGGTGCCGTGGAGCTGGATGACGGTTTCGCCCTCGGCGAAGCCGAACATGGCATCGCCCGGCGCCATGATGGCGTAGCCCCCCACCGGAAGCCGTGTAGCCGTCTCGGGGTCGAAGGTCTCGCCATGGGCGAAGTGCAGGGTGCCGGAGAGTACCGTGACCCGCTCGTAGGCCGGATGGACATGGGGCTTGATCTCGTAGCCGTCCGCCAGCCGCAGGCGGAAGGTGAAGGGCTCCTCCTCGGACAGGTTGCCCTCGATGATGGCGATCTCGGCGCCCTCGCCCATGGAGCCCACCGGCCCCCAGCTGAGGTCTTCGGGTGTGCCGAGAAGGTGGCCATCGCCCTGGTAGGGAGACGCATGCAGGGCGCCCGCCGAAAGCGTGACGGCCAGCAGGAGTGAGGAGACTGTCAGGATCGTGTGCAGTTTCATGGTCGTGTCCTCTCGTGTCTGGGATCTTGGCGGGGCCTCGCCCGTCACTCAGGCCTTGACGGCCAGCAGCGAGATGCTCTTGACGCCCCAGGTCTCGCTGGCGCCCTGCGCCGAGTCGGTCAGGAACCGGTATTCGGGATGCTCGCGAAGAGTACGAATGGTGAGGCCGGCGGCCTCGGCGAAGACCCGAGGCTTGTCCGCGGAAAGGTTGATCACCGCGGGGAAGGCGGAAGCGGTTGCCGTGCTAGTCATGGGGGTTCTCCTCAGTGGCTGTGCGGCGACGACATCGGTGGACACCGGTGTGTCGTGTCCGCGAGGACGCAGCACCGCCATGTTTTGTTCCCGACTCTTGCCGAATCGGATCGGGAACCCTTCCGGCCACGGGGGCGTCCCCGCGGAGGAGGCGACTTGCCGGTCGCCGCCCCACCCGCCATCCTCGAGGTAGTGGCCCATGTCCCTGGCCAGTTCACCCACCCCATTCCCGACGTGGCAGCCGTGTCCGCCTCGCCGGGGCGATTCGGGGGCCGCCATGCGACACCGCGACAGCGCCGGGCAGCGGCAGTGGTTCGAAGAGCGCCTGGAGCCTCTCATGGATCGGCTCTACGGCACGGCCCTGCGGCTGACCCGCCATCCCGATGACGCCGAGGACATCGTGGCCGAGGCAGTGGGCCAGGCGTGGCGTCGCCTCGATACCCTGCGCGACCCGCGGCGCTTCGAAGCCTGGCTGTTCCATATCCTCACCAACACATTCATCAGCGAGTGGCGTCGGCGCCGCAGCCATCCCCAGGACACCCCGGAGGGGCATGACACCGATCACCTGGAGGCGACGGAGTTCACCCTCTTCCAGCAGCTTCACCAGCCCTTCCTGCTGTGGTGGGGCAGCTTGGAGGAGCAGTTCTTCAATAGCGTGCTGGAGGAGGAGCTACAGGCGGCGCTGGATGCCCTGCCCGATCCTTTCCGCCTGGTGATTGTGCTGGTGGAGGTACAGGGCTATAGGTATGAGGAGGTATCCCGCCTGCTGGGAATTCCGCTGGGCACCGTGAGGTCTCGTCTCAACCGTGCCCGTGGCCTGCTCCAGAAGGCACTCTGGCAGCAGGCAAGAGACGCCGGCATCACCTCCGGCCACCAGGGAGAGGGAGGTCCGTGACCATGAGCACCAGGGAGCTGGGCTGCGAGGAGGTCATCGAGCGGCTCTTCGACTATCTCGACCGGGAGCTCGGCGCGCAGCAGGCCGAGGATATCGAGCGACACCTTGCCAGGTGCCGCGACTGCTTCTCACGTGCCCAATTCGAACGACGACTACGGGCCATGGTGGAAGCATCCGGCACGGTGACGGCACCGCCACGGCTGCATCGGCGAATCCGCCACCTGCTCGATCAATTCGACAGCGACGAGACGGGTGCCATCCCCTGACCCGTGAGGAGAGACCCTCATGGTGGCAATTCTCGGCTACTCGCGGCCCCAGATTATCGCGGCGGTCCAGGCGATGTATGGTGCCGTGGCCGCAACCCCCGACGCCCCCTTCCACTTCCCGGTCGGTGCCGAGGCCTGCCGACGCCTGGGCTACCCGACGGCGCAGACCGCCGAGCTGCCCGGGGAAACACTGGCTCGCTTCGCCGGCGTCGGCTACCCCTTCCGCGCCGGGGCCGTCCGCCCCGGCGACCGGGTGCTCGACATCGGCGCCGGCGCCGGCAACGACGCCCTGATCGCCCGACGGCTGGCCAGCCCCGGGGGACGGGTGATCGCCCTGGACCTCACCGCCGGAATGACCCGCCGCCTCTCCGACGCGATACGCCGGGCCAGTATCGACGACCTCGACATCGTGCAGGGGTCCGCGGAGCAGCTGCCACTGCCCGATGGCTGTGTCGACAGCATCACCAGCAACGGCGCCCTCAACCTGGTGCCGGACAAGCGCCGCGCCGTGGCGGAAATGTTCCGGGTGCTGAGGCCAGGCGGCCGCCTGCAGCTCGCCGACGTGGTGATCCATCGGCCGGTGTCGGTGGACTGCCACGAGGACCCCCGGCTGTGGGTGGAGTGCGTGGTGGGGGCCACGGTCAAGGAGGACCTGCTGGCGCTGTTCGAGGAGGCGGGCTTCGAGGAGGTCCGGATCGTGGGGGAGCACGACTACTTCGCCCTAAGCGAAAGCCCCCAGACCCGGGAGGTGGCGGCCAGTTTCGGCGCCCATGCCATCGAGGTGGGCATGCGCCGCGGCGAGGCGGCGCCCTCCTGGGTCTGGCGCTGGCGACACCGCCTCGACCCGCGCCGCGCCTGGCGCCGGGTCCAGCGGCGCGGACTGCTCGGTCTCGCCGCCCTCTCGCTGGCGCTGCTGAGCTGCTACGGCACCCTGGCTCTAGTCGCCTTGCTGCCGCTGCTAGGCATCGGCCTGGCCCTCGATGAGGGTCTCTGGGCCGGCACAATCACGCTATTCGTTCTGCTCAGCCTGGGGGCGCTGGCCGCGGGCCTGAGACGTCGGGTCGGCCCCCTGCCTCTTATGCTGGGATCGTTGGGCGGTGGCCTGGTGCTCCACGCCCTCTTCGTCGACTATCGCGCCCTGGTGGAGCTGTTCGGTTTCACACTACTGGGGACGGCAGTGGCACTTGACCTGCGACGACGGCGACGACAAGAAGCGCAGATACTGGGACTCGACAGGACCGCCTCCGGGGCTTGAGCAAGGTCAGCCCCCGAGGATCAGGTAGGGTCAGGCGCCAGAGTAAACAGAGCCACCTGGGAAGGTTGCCCGAGGAGAGTGTCCATCTCGCCGACCCCCGAGAAGCGAACCCGGTAGCCGTTGCGTCGGGAGACTCCCTGCGCCCACTCTCGAAAACGCGCCCGGTCCCACTCGAACTTGTGGTCGGGGTCGCGAAACTCGCCCGGCCCCATGTCATAGAGGGGGTTGTATTCGTGGTTGGGGGTGGTCATCACCAGCAGATGGGGCCGCAACCCGGCGAAGACCGCATGCTCGACCCGAGAGAGCGCTTCGGGCGGAACATGCTCGATGGTCTCCACCATGGCGGCGGCTTCGAAGCCGACCAGCGCCGGATGCCTGTCGGTATAGGAGCCGCACACCAGCTCGAGGCGCCCCGCGCGGACGGACGGTAGATCCTCCAGGCGCAGCTTGGCCTGGGCCAGCAGTTCACCGGAGAGTTCCAGGCCCACCACGCGCTCGAACTGGGCATCACGCAGCAGATACTGCAGCAGTCCGCCGGAGCCGCACCCCAGGTCGAGCACCCGGCGCGCACCACTAGCCCTGACCAGCGACACCACGCGCCGCAGTCGTTCCTGGTGAAGGTCGGGGGCTTCGAGGTCGGTCATCTCCATGCTGTCTCCGTGTGGATCGGGAGGTTGATGATGACGCAAAGTTGTCGCCGCGTGTAGCAAGGCGAAAAAAATGGCGCGACTCGCGTCGCGCCTTTTTTTCTGATGGTTACTGCCGAGCGATATCAGACGCCGCCCGCCGATCAGAAAAAGCCCAGCGGATTGATGTCATAGCTCACCAGCAGATTCTTGGTCTGCTGGTAGTGCTCCAGGGCCATCTTGTGGTTCTCGCGACCGATGCCGGACTTCTTGTAGCCACCGAAGGCGGCGTGGGCCGGATACTGGTGGTAGCAGTTGGTCCACACCCGCCCGGCCTGGATGCCACGCCCCATGCGAAAGGCGAGATTGATATCACGGGTCCACAGGCCAGCGCCGAGGCCGAACTCAGTGTCGTTGGCGATAGCCAGCGCCTCTTCCTGGTCCTTGAAGGTGGTCACCGCCACTACCGGGCCGAAAATCTCCTCCTGGAAGACCCGCATCTTGTTGTGGCCCTTGAGAAGCGTCGGCTGGATATAGAAGCCACTGTCGAATGAATCCCCCAGGGCCTCCTTGTTACCACCGGTCAGGAACTCGGCGCCTTCCTCGCGGGCGATCTCCATATAGGACATGATCTTGTCGAACTGCTCCTGGGAGGCCTGGGCGCCGACCTGGACATCGGTGTCCAACGGGTTACCGCGCTTGATCGATAGGGTGCGCTCCATGACCTTGGCCATGAAGGCGTCGTACATGGACTCCTGGATCAGCGCCCGGGACGGGCAGGTGCACACCTCGCCCTGGTTGAAGAAGGCCAGCACCAGGCCTTCGACCGCCTTGTCGATGAACTCCGGCTCGGCGTTCATGATGTCGGCAAAGTAGATGTTCGGCGACTTGCCGCCCAGTTCCACGGTGGAGGGAATGATGTTCTCGGCGGCGCACTTGAGGATATGCGACCCCACCGGGGTAGAACCGGTGAAGGCGATCTTGGCGATGCGCTTGCTGGTCGCCAGCGCCTGGCCCGCCTCGGCACCGTAGCCATTGACGATGTTGACCACGCCCGGGGGCAGCAGGTCGCCGACCAGCTTCATCAGCTCCAGAATCGAGGCCGGGGTCTGCTCGGCGGGCTTGAGCACCACGCAGTTGCCGGCGGCCAGCGCCGGAGCCAGCTTCCACACCGCCATCAGCAGCGGGAAGTTCCAGGGGATGATCTGTCCCACCACGCCCAGCGGCTCGTGGAAGTGGTAGGCAACCGTGTTGTTGTCGATGGCACTGGAGGTGTCCTCCTGGGCTCGGATACAGCCGGCGAAATAGCGGAAGTGATCCACGGCCAGCGGCAGGTCGGCATTGAGGGTCTCGCGCACCGCCTTGCCGTTGTCCCAAGTTTCGGCCACGGCGAGCCTCTCGAGGTTCTGCTCGATGCGGTCGGCGATCTTCAGCAGAATGTTGGAGCGCTCGGTGGTCGAGGTCCTCCCCCAGGCCGGTGCGGCGGCGTGGGCGGCGTCCAGCGCCTTGTCGATGTCCTCGGCACTTGAGCGCGGGATCTGGCAGAACACCTCGCCGTTGACCGGCGTGACATTATCGAAGTACTCACCCTTCACCGGCGGGATGAACTCGCCGCCGATGTAGTTACCGTAGCGCTTGTCGAAGGCGATAACGGCACCGGACTGGCCGGGGTTGGCATAGATCATGGCGTGGCTCCTGAACGTTATGATTATGTTGGGACACTCTTCAGTCTTGGTCAGGCCGCGCTTCTGCGACATACTCCGGTGGCATGAGACGCCCTCCTCCCTTGGGAGGAGGGCCCTGACGGGAGAGAGCGATGACGACCCTGATGGTCGCCGACGACCATCCGCTGTTCCGCGACGCCATCGGCGCGGTGATCGCGGCGGGCCTGCCAGGCACCCGGCTGCTGGAGGCCGACAGCCTGGCGCGGGCCATGCAGGAGGTCGAGCGCCATGAGGAGGTCCTCGATCTGCTGCTGCTGGACCTGAACCTGCCCGACGCAGAGGGCCTCGACGGGCTGAGTCGACTCAGGGACGCCTACCCCGCGCTGCCGGTGGCCATCCTCTCGGCGGAGCAGGACCGGCGCACGGTGTTGGCGGCCATCGAGATGGGCGCCGTGGGCTATATTCCAAAATCGACTCCCCGCGGCGACCTACTGGCGGCTCTGCGTCAGCTCCTCGGGGGGCAGCTCTACCTGCCGCCCCAGGTCATGCGCCGCCCTCCCCCCGCGCACCCGGCGCCGGCCGTCACCGCCGCCCCACCCGACTCTCGCCTGGCCCGCCTCACCGGCAAGCAACTCGAGGTGTTCGAACTGCTCAGCCGTGGTGCTTCCAACAAGGGAATCGCTCGGGAGCTGGACGTCGCCGAGACCACGGTAAAGACCCATGTCTCGGCCATCCTCCGAAAGCTGGGCGTGGCGAGCCGGGTCCAGGCGATACTGCTGGCCGGTGAGTTGGACCTGGCCCGCTACCGGGCCGACCGCCGCTCCGACTGAGGCCCCAGTAGCGAGGTCAGCAGCAGGCGCAGGCGCAGCGGTTTGATCGGCTTGAGTAGGCAGTGATAGCCGGCCTGGCGTATCCGCGACTTCAATGCCGCGTCGTGGTTGGCGGTGATCACCACGACCGGCAGCCAGGGATAGGCCGCGCGCAGCCGGGCGGCGACCTCCAGCCCGTCGGGCTGCCCTTCTCCCAGGTGGTAGTCCACCAGCAGCACGGTGCCGGGCTCGGCGATACGCCGTTCGAGCTCGGACGACGAGCCCACGGCCACCACCCGGCAACCCCAGCCCCCCAGCAGGGCCTCCATGCCCTCGCGGATCGCCGCATCGTTGTCCAGCACCCAGACAGCCTGATCGATCAACGGCGGTCCGCTCGGCGCCGGGTCAAGGCGGCCAGGGGACGGCCGGGGCGCCGCGGCGTAGGGCACCATTACCGAGAACAGCGAGCCCCGCCCTGGCACCGAGACAAGCCCCAGGGGATGACCGAGCATCCCGCTGATGCGGTCGACGATGGCCAACCCCAGCCCTAGCCCTCGGTCCTCGCGCCCGTGGCCCGCCTCGAGGCGCCGGAACTCCTCGAAGATCTCACCCTGCTGCCCAGGCGCGATACCGGGCCCGGTATCGCCCACCAGAATCTCCAGCCCGCCCCGGCGACGCCGACAGCCCAGCAGAATGCGGCCCCGTTCCGTATAGCGGATCGCGTTGCCCAGAAAGTTGCGCACCACCCGTGCCAACAGCGCCAGGTCGGTCTCGACCACCGCTTGGGTCGGCACATGGTGGAAGTCCAGCCCCCTGACCGCGGCCATCTGGCGATACTCCTCCGCCATCACGCCGAGCAGCTCCTCGGCGGGAAAGGGGGCGATATCGGGCCTGAGCACCCCGGCATCGAGCCGCGAAATATCCACCAGGCTGCCGATCAGCGCCTCGACGTCCTTGAGCGAGCGCCCGATATTGGCGACCAGGCGCCGGGCGCCATCCGGCAGCGGCTGCTCCTCCAGGGCGCTGGAGAACAGCCGCGCCGCGTTCAACGGCTGGAGCAGGTCATGGCTCACCGCGGCGAGAAACCGGGTCTTGGAGAGGTTGGCCGCCTCGGCCTCCGCCTTGGCCCGGTGCAGTTCGCCCAGGGTGCGTTGCAGGGTCTCGGTACGCTCACGGACCTGCTCCGCCAGAAGCACCGAGTGCTCGAAGGCCGCATAGGGCGCCCCACCGGGCACGCCGCTGGACTCCACCCGCTCGATCAATGCACCACAGATGCGCCTCAGCCGGGCATTCTCCTCGGCCAGAACCACCGCGCGGGCCTCGGGCGCCTCAGGCAGCCCCGCCGGATCGAGCGGTGCCAATGGCCACCCCGGTGAAGGTCTGGTTGATGTGCATGCCATGGTACTGCTCCCCATAGGTATTGAAGCCAACCACCCGGCTACGGCTCAGCAGGTCAGAGACCGCCGCATCTTTGCCCAGCACCTCCAGCTCCAGGCGCCTCAGGAAGCAGTCGCAGCCGATGACCAGCTCGTGGGAGCCCAGGCGCTGTTCGAGGCCCCTCAGCGTCTTCACCAGCTCCCCCAGGATCGGTGCGGGCGCCATGGCCGTGAGCACGATGCCGTTCTCCACAGCGCAGTAGAAACTCAGGCTGCCATCCTCGTTGGCACGCTGGATGGAGCGCACGTAGTAGTGATCGCCGATGCGCACCGCCAGCGGATGCCGGGCGAACAGCTCGGGGCCCAGTCCCTCCACCGGTTGCCCCACCAGCGCCGCATAGGCCTCCACGGCAGATACCGCATTGAGCTCCAGCACCCGTCGCGACTCCCGATCGACGGCGGTGACCACCAACTTTTCATGTCGGGGCCGTAGGTGGTGGGTGGAGAAGACCTCGAAGGGTAGCGGCGTATTGACCATCAGCACCACCGCCGCCTCGGTGTGGAAACGCCCGTGGCAGAAGACGTGGGTGCGGGCGAGGCGATTATCGTCCCCGGCCGAGCCGCCGAAGCTAGGAATGCTGCCCAGTGCGGCATCGAGGGTTGCGATCACGCTCTCCTCGCTGCTCGAGAGGCCATCGAGCAGGGTCACCACGAAGCTGTTGTCCGCCAGGGGCGCCAGGGCCCTCTCGCGGCAGCGGCCGAGCAGGTCATCCACCAGGCCCTGGGCACAGGGCAGGTCGAAGGCATCGAGCGACTCCACCAGCGCCGGTGCCAGTTCGAAGTGACGGCGGTCGAAGCCGATTGCCACGATGCTGCCCCGGGCATAGCCCGCCGGGGTGATCTCCCCGGCCGAGGTGCAACCCGCCACCGGGATGTCGGCGAAGACCTCGTTGAGGGCGCGAGACAGTGCCTCCAGAGGATATTCGACGCTGCAGAAGAAGAGCACGAAACCCAGCGATGCATGGCACAGGCCGGAGGCGAGTTCAGCAACGGCCTCGTCCGGGTCGAACCGATGGCTGACAGCGGTGCGCAACGGGGACGCCCCGGCAGGTGCCGGTACCTGGGGAAGGCTCGAGGCATCTGGCATCGCGGACCTCCGACTTTAACGTTCGCCCCAGTGTAGGCCGGCCGGAAGATGCATCACAAACGATCATCTCAGAGGGCCGACGGAGCCCGCCAGGCCTCCAGGGCGGCCAGGGTGGCCGCCACACAGGACGAGAGCTTGTTCATCAGGGCGCTGGCCGCCGGCTTGTCCCCCTCGCCGACCAGGCGTTCGAGCCGGGCTGCGAGCCCGGCCACCTTGACGGCGCCCAGGCTCGACGACTCCCCCTTGAGCTGGTGCGCCGTGTGGCGAGCCTCCTGCAGATCACCCTCGTCGAGGGCGCACACCAGGCTGGCCAGACGAGACTCGGCCTGGCCGCCGAAGAGATCGACCAGCGAAGCGAGCCCCTCCTGGCCCAAAGAGTCGCGCAGGGCCTGCAGCGTCAGCGTGTCGAGCAGACTATCGCGCCCGGCCGACACCGGCGCGACGGTCGTGCGCTACATCGCAGTCCCATTGGCCAGGTAGCGAAACAGCGCCTCCAGCAGCAGTTCCTGGCGCAGCGGCTTGGTCAGGTAGCCGTTCATGCCGGCGGCCAGGCAGCGGGCCCGCTCGCCCCCGGGACCACCGGCGGTCATCGCCACGATGGGCACGCCCGCCGCCCAGCCGTGTCGAGCGCGCAGTCGGCGGGTCACCTCCAGGCCGTCCATGTCCGGCATCTGGATATCCATGAAGATCAAATCGAAACGGCCGGCCGCCACCAGCTGTAGTGCGGCCGCACCGGATCCGGCGATGGTGACTCGGCAACCGAGACGCTCCAGCATGGCCCTGGCAACCTGCTGGTTGATGAGGTTGTCCTCCACTACCAACAGATGGACCCCGTGCAGATCCGCCCGACGCGAACCCCTCACCGCCGGCAGCGCGGCCGGGCTGGGCCCCTCGATGGTCGTCAGCGGCAGCACGAACCAGAAGCGGCTGCCTACCTCGGGCTCGCTGGCCACCTCGATGCGCCCGCCCATTGCCTCCACCAGCCGGCGGCAAATTGCCAGACCCAACCCGGTACCCCCAAAGCGCCGCGCAGTCGAGGCATCGCCCTGCCGGAAGGGCTCGAAGATCCGCGGGAGCTGTTCGGGGGCGATGCCGCAACCGGTATCCACCACCTCGAAGCGAAGTCCGCCGCCCCCTTCCGGTCGCACCTCCAGGCGAATCTCACCCTGTTCGGTGAACTTCACCGCATTGGAGACCAGATTGATCAGCACCTGACGCAGGCGCCCCGGGTCAGCCAGCACCCGCTCCGGGAGTTGCGGATCGAGGCGCGTCAGCAGCGCCACACCGCGCGCCTCGGCGCGCGGCGCGAGCAGCGCCACCACGCCATCGACCAGCTCATCCAGCGCCAGGGCACTTTGCTCCAGTTCGAGACGCCCGGCCTCGATCTTGGAAAAATCCAGCAGGTCGTTGATCAGCTCCAGCAACAGCCCGGCGCTGTCGTGAATGGTGGCCGCGCAATGACGCACCGACTCCTCGAGCCGATGCTCCAGCAGCACATCACTCATGCCGATGACACCGTTGAGCGGGGTGCGAATCTCGTGGCTGACGGTGGCCAGGAACTCCGATTTGGCCTGGTTGGCCGACTCTGCCTGTCGGGCGGTCGCCTCCAACTCTCGACTCAACGTTTCCAGGTCACGACGCGCCGCGGCGTTATCCCGGGCCTCGCGAAACAGGATGAGCGCGACCAGCATGGCCGACAGGCTCATCGCCAGGATCAATAACAGCAGCAGAGCATAGAGCCGCTGCAGCTGGCCACGCTCGCGGGTAGCGGTCTCGGCCAGGTGGCCATTGATGGCGATCACCAGCCGCTCGGTGCGATTACCCAGGATATCGAGGTGACGGTCCAGGGCATTGCGGGCACCCTCCTGCAGCGCCTCGAGTGCCTGGATCATGCGGTCAAGCTCCTCGATGCGCTGCTCGATCTCGTCCAGCAGGGCGCTGGCGTCAGGAATCGAGGCCAGCAGGTCGCTGATATCACCACCGCCGCGCATCAGGTTCAATCGGCTGTAGAAGAGCTCGAAGCGCAGCGTTAACCCCCCATGATCGGATTCCGGCTGCGCCAGGTAGTTGCGCAGCTGGACCACATCGCGGTCGAGTTTGTAAGCGTGCCAGGAGGTGTCCCCGCCCACGCTCTGGGCCAGGCTGTCCTGGCGCAAAGCCACCAGCCCTACCACGACCAGCGCCGCCGCCAGCAGCACCAGCGCGCTGACGGCGCCAAGCTTGACTCGCAGAGGCAGGCGCAGCATGGGACGCTCCTGATAGCGGCCCCCTCAGGGGGCGTGAATATGCACGACGTGCCACACCGAGCGGAAACGCACGGACTCGTTGAGCAGTTCCGGATGGTCGTCGAAGGGATAGAGCACGAACAGCGGGCCAAACTCGCGAATCTGGACCGGCGAGCCGTTGCGGCTCATCGCCAGGATGACGTCGTAGTCGTGCAGTTCGGCAAGGGGGAGCTCCGCTTCGTAGTCGTTCAGCGCCCTGACCCGAACGCTATCGCTGCGGACCCCGGCCGCCGCTAACACTTCCCGCAGCAGTGGACCCTCATAACGGCCGCGGTCGGAGTGCCAAGGGGTGCGGGTCTCGATCTCGGTGGGAGCGATGGCCATCAGCATCTCACGGTCAAACCTGGCTTGGTCGTCCACGTTGGGGAAGTCGATGTTGCCGCTGATGGTCAACAGAACCTCGCCGCTCGGCACCGGCAGCGACTGCTCGGCGACAGCCGACAGCGGCAGCCATGGGAGAGAAGCAAGGGCGAACAGAAAAGGCAGGATGAGTTGGCGCATGGGGGCAACCCTGTGATCAGAATCATGGTTGCGCACGAGCCTACCCGATCACGCGACAAAGATCAGTTAGGAAATGTGCTATAGCCGACAGCGCTGTCCATCATGGCGCCTCCCGGGTCGGCTCCGGCAGGCGCTCCTCAAGGCCATCCAGCAGCCGCTGCAAATAGCGGGCACGTTGCTTCCACACCGCATTACGGTGCAGCTGGCGCGACAGCGGCAGCAGGTCAGGGTCACCCAGCCCCGCCTCGGAAAGCTGGCCATGATAGGTCTCCACCAGCGCCAGGTCGGCCGTTCGGGCCTGCTCCCAGGCGGCCCGCGAGGTCTCCAGGGCCAGGCGCGCCTCCCGCCCGAGCACCTTGTCGAGCCGTGCGCCGAGGCGCTCGACCTCCTCCTCCCAGCGAGTCTCGGCATTCACCGCGCAGACCAAGGCGGGTGCGGGCTGCCACTGGGCATCCGCCAGGCAGGCATCGAGCTCATGGGCGATGACATGGCCACCATCCGCAAGTGTGAGGGGCTGGGCGTGGAGAGGCATCAGGGGAAGCAGCATGGGCAGCAGGTAGGCAAGCGGGCGCAGTGTGGGCATGGCAGCATCACCTGGCGGGCGCTGGCCCCGGGCCAGCAATGGAAAGGGGGCGTCAACGCCCCCCAGCATAGTGGCCTGGCCCCGGCGGTGCGAGGCGAACGGATATCAACCGCTCAGTGACTCGTCATCGTCGAGAATTTCGACACGCACCAGATCCTCGTAGGCATGCCAACTGGCATGGCCCAGTACGGGCAGGATAAGCGCAAGACCGATGTAGAAGGTCATCACCCCCACCAGCACGCAGCCGGTCAGAATGGCCGCCCAAAGCAGCATCGGGCGGAAGTTGCGGGCCACGGAGCGCACGCTGGCCTCGATCCCCTCCATGAAGGTGAGGTCGTGGTGCATCAGGGTGGGAATGGCCACCGCGCTGATGGCGAAAGCCCCGAAGGCCAGGATGCCGCCCATTATCGTCCCTACTGAGATCATGCCCAGCCCTTGGGGGGTAGTCAGCAGGGCCGAGTAGAGCGCCGCCGGGCTGGGCACCTCGAAACCGAAGAATAGCGCAAACAGCAAGGTCGCCAGCCGGATCCAGGCAAGGAAGAAGATCATCATCATCACGCCCATCATGGCGAGCTGGCCGGCATGGGGCCGCCAGGCGCCGAAGGCGTCCCCCAGGTGAGGGGCACGGTTGGCCTCCAGGGCGCGGCTGACGCCGTAGGAACCTACTGCCACCAGCGGGCCCATGAACATGAAGCCTGCCACCATGGGCAGCAGCCAGTGCCACAGCCCCAGGGTAATGGCCCCTGCGGTAATGGCAATGCTCAGACCCACCCAGAACATGCCGTACGCGAGACTCACCGCCGTGGCCTGGCGAAAGTCCTCGATGCCGGCCGCTAGCCAAACCCTCGGCCGATCCATGCCCACCGGGTTGATGGTGATCTTGACCCTGGGCGCTGCAGCCTTGTCATTCGCTCTTGTTGTTGCCGCGTTCATGCTGTCACCCCTGTTGCGCCTTGTAATGCCCGCCTGGGGCGGACCAATCCCGACACCGGCTAACGCCTTAATGTCGGCTTCATCTATTAACTTAGATTTAATGTAGTTGACCCGAGTCAATATTGCAGCCCTTCGCTGACACGGCTTTCCACGCTTTCACCACGCGCCATACATGAGCCGATCACGAATGTCGTAAGTCAGCGTCGCCTGATTCCCGGTTGCCGCCTCAAGAACGCAGAAGCCCCGGCCAGTTGGCCGGGGCTCTTAGGGTTGTGGCGAACCTGGTGGCCGCCTGACGAACTCAGCGCACGATCATCACCGACATCTTGGCATGGTGCACCACGTGCTCGGCA
>PWIZ01000161.1 GCA_003560175.1 Halomonas sp.
AGCGGCGCAGGATGCGAGAGCGGCGCAGGATGCGAGAGCGCCGCAGGGCGTCGGTAGCGTACAGGGATGTATTCACAGCGCTTCCGGAAGGCCGGCCCCGCTCGAAGACTTGTCGCCAGAAAAGCCCCGAGCGGTTGCGACAGCCCTGAGTCATTAGACACGAGGAGAGTCCATCATGCCCCGCCATCTGAAAGTCGGCCTGGTCCAGCAGCCCGCCTGGCCCGACAAGGCCAGGAGCCTTGCCGAGAGCGAGGCCGGCATCCGCGAACTTGCCGCCGCCGGCGCCGAGCTGGTGATGCTGCAGGAGCTACACGCTACCCACTACTTCTGCCAGTACGAGGACACCGAGCTCTTCGACCTGGCCGAGCCCCTGGACGGCCCCACCGGCACCCGCCTGGCGGCGCTGGCCGCCGAGCTCGATATCGTGCTGGTGGGCTCGCTGTTCGAGCGCCGCGCGCCGGGGCTCTACCACAACACCGCGGTGGTCTACGACCGCAAGCTTGGCGCCGTGGGCCACTACCGCAAGATGCATATTCCCGACGATCCGGGCTTCTACGAGAAGTTCTACTTCACCCCTGGCGACGCCGACGACGCCCGCGGCCAGGGCTTCCAACCCATCGACACCTCGGTGGGCCGGCTCGGCGTGCTGGTGTGCTGGGATCAGTGGTACCCGGAGGCGGCCCGACTGATGGCCCTGGCCGGGGCGGAGCTCTTGCTCTACCCCACCGCCATCGGCTGGGACCCCGCCGACGACGATGCCGAGAAGACTCGCCAGAAGGATGCCTGGACGCTGATCCAGCGCAGCCACGCGGTGGCCAACGGCGTGCCGGTGGTCGTCGCCAACCGGGTCGGCCACGAGCTGGACCACTCCGGTGTCGGCCGCGGCATCGACTTCTGGGGCGGCAGCTTCATCGCCGGTCCCCAGGGGGAGTTGCTGGCCCATGCAGGCGTCAACGCGGAGCGCATGCTCGTGACCCTGGATATGAATCGCGGTGAGGACGTGCGCCGTATCTGGCCGTATCTCCGCGACCGCCGCATCGACGCCTACGGGGATCTGACCCGCCGCTATCGCGACTGAAAACCGCTAACCACCTGTAGGAACGCGATTTATCGCGCGATAAATCGCGCTCCGGCCAGGGCCATGCCAGACATCAGCAACGGCCCTGGCATCCCGCATCCGGGGACGCCTCTCGACGCCAATCGCCGGATAAATCCGGCTCCTACTCCTCCTCGGCGCGGGGCAGCACCCAGTTCAGCACGATGCCCACCAGGGCGGCCAGGCTAACCCCCTGCAGGGTGAACTGGCCGCCGCCCAGCTGCATGCCGCCGATGCCGAAGACCAGGATCAGCGAAATGACCACCAGATTGCGCGGAGCGGTCAGGGAGTGGCCGGCGCGCACCAGGGGATTCATGCCCACCACGGCGATGGAGCCAAACAGCAGGGTCATGATGCCCCCCATCACCGGGCCGGGGATGGTCTGCAGCAGCGCACCCAGCTTGGCGACGAAGGCCAGGCAGACGGCAATACAGGCGGCCACCACCATGATCCTCGGATCGAAGGCGCGGGTCAGGGTCACCGCCCCGGTCACCTCGGAGTAGGTGGTGTTGGGCGGGCCGCCGAATAGCGAAGCGGTGGTGGTGGCCAGGCCGTCACCCAGCAAGGTGCGATGCAGACCGGGCTTCTCCAGGTAGTTCTTCCGCGTGACCGAGCCGATGGCCACCATATCGCCGATGTGTTCCACCGCCGGCGCAATGGCCACCGGGATCATGAACAGGATCGCCGCCCAGTGGAAACTCGGCGCGGTGAACGCAGGAATGGACAGCCAGGCCGCCTCGTGCACCGGCGAGAAATCCACCAGGCCCATCATCAGCGCCAGCCCATAGCCGGTGACGATACCGCCCATGATCGGAATCAGGCGCACGATGCCGCGGCCGAATACCGCCAGCACCAGGGTCACCAGCAGGCTGGTCATGGAGAGGAAGATCGCCGGGCCGTAGCCGATGTGGTCGCTGGTCTCGCCGGTGGCCATGCTCACCGCCACCGGCGCCAGTGCCAGGCCGATCACCATGATCACCGGCCCGACCACGACTGCCGGCAGCAGACGATGCAGCCAGGCGGTGCCCTTGAGCCTTACGACCTGAGAGATCACCACGTAGACCAGGCCCGCGGCCATCAGGCCACCCATGGTGGCCGGGATGCCGAAGTTGGCCACCGAGCCCTGGATCGGCGCGATGAAGGCGAACGATGACGCCAGAAATACCGGCACGGTGACACGAGTGATGCCATGAAATAGCAAGGTCCCGACCCCGGCGGTAAACAGCGCCACGCTGGGGTCCAGCCCGGTGAGTAGCGGTACCAGCACCAGAGCACCGAAGGCCACGAAGAGCATCTGGGCGCCGGTGAGAAGGGTCTTCAAGGGCGCCTCGGCCATACCCGGCAAAGCCGACGTCTGATCAGTCATTACTCTTCTCCAGAAAAACGCCCCTGGTACGGGATCTCAGGGGCGTCAGCAAAGGGGGCTTGCGCAAGTGGGCGGTGGTCTACCGTTATCGGGTGCCGAAGATCTTGTCGCCGGCGTCCCCCAGGCCGGGCACGATATAGCCGTTCTCGTCCAGGTGATCGTCCACCCCAGCGGTGTAGATCTCGATCTCCGGATAGGCGTCCTGGACGCGCTTGATCCCCTCGGGTGCCGCCACCAGCACGATCACCTTCATGTGCTGGCAGCCACGCTCGCGCAGCATGTGCAGCGTCGCCACCATGGTGCCCCCGGTGGCCAGCATGGGGTCGATGACGATGGCCAGGCGCTCCTCGAGGTCATTGGCAAACTTGGCGAAGTAGGGGACCGGCTCGAGGGTCTCCTCATCACGGTAGAGCCCCACTACGCTGATCCGGGCACTGGGGATCAGATCGGTGACGCCGTCGAGCATGCCCAGGCCGGCGCGCAGGATCGGCACGATGGTGACCTTCTTGCCCTTGAGCAGCTGTACCGGAATCTTGTTGCCGCTCCAGCCATCGATCTCCTGGGTCTGCAGCTCCAGGTCCTGGGTCGCCTCGTAGGTCAGCAGTTTGGCCAGCTCGCCGGCCAGCTCGCGGAAACTCTTGGTGCTGATGCCGGCTTCGCGCATCAGGCCCAGCTTGTGCTGGACCAGGGGGTGCTGGATGGCGTGAACGCTCATGGGCTGGACCTCTTCATTCTTGGGGACGGCGAGACGGTGCCGACCTTGACCGCATGGACCGGGCCGGCAAATTGCAAATAATTCTACTCGCATCCCGCCCTGAGGTTAAGGCGCGTACTCAGCAGCACGGTCGGGCAGCTGCCAGTCGATGGGCGCGCGGCCATGTTCCACCAGGAAGGCGTTGGCCCGGGAGAAGTGGTGGTTGCCGAAGAAGCCGCGATGGGCGGAGAGCGGCGAGGGGTGCGGCGACTCCAGCACCAGGTGGCGGGAGGTGTCGACCAGCGCCCTCTTCTTGCGCGCCGGGCTGCCCCAGAGCAGGAACACCGACGGCTCGGCATGGGCGTTGACGACCTCGATCGCACGGTCGGTGAAGGTCTCCCAGCCCCGACCACGGTGGGAGCCGGCATTGCCCTGCTCCACCGTCAGCGAGGTGTTGAGCAGCAGCACCCCCTGGCGCGCCCAGTGCTCCAGGTTGCCGTGGGCCACCGGCCGGAAGCCGACATCGCCCGCCAGCTCCTTGTAGATGTTGACCAGCGACGGCGGCACGCGCACGCCCTCGCGCACCGAGAAGCAGAGGCCGTGGGCCTGGTTCGGCCCGTGGTAGGGGTCCTGGCCGAGGATCACCACCTTGACCGCGTCCAGCGGGGTGAGCTCGAAGGCCCGGAACCAGTCCGCGGAGTGGGGGTAGATCACCTTCCTGGCCGCCTTCTCGGCGGCCAGGAAGTCGCGCAGCACCCGCATGTAGGGCGCCTCGAACTCATCGCCCAGCCATCGCTGCCAGCTGTCGGAAAGCGGACAGGCCATGGGTCAGCGCTTCGCCTGGTCGACCAGCGGCTCGACATAGGCCACGCCCATGTCCCAGGGGAACTGGATCCAACAATCCTGTGCCACTTCGGTGAGGTACTGATCCACCAGCGGCTTGCCTTCTGGCTTGGCATAGACGGTGACGAAGTGCGCCCTGGGCAGCAGCTCGCGCACCTTGCGCGCGGTCTTGCCGGTGTCCACCAGATCGTCCACCAGCAGCCAGCCGTCGCCGTCGTGATCGACGCCCTTCAGCACATCGAGTCCGCCCTGATCCCTATGGTCATAGCTCTTGATGCACACGGTGTCGATCAGGCGCACATTGAGCTCCCGGGCGATCAGGGCCGCGGGAATCAGCCCACCACGGGTGATGGCGATGATGCCCTTGAAGTCGCGCTCCACCAGCCGGTGGCAAAGCTCGCGGACGTCACGATGCAGCTGATCCCAGGAGACGGTGAAGTGCTTGTGGTAGCGGTTGCTGCTCATGGGGTCACTCGTCCTCGGTAAAGGAACAGACGGCGAAGACGTTGTAGCCCGCCTCACGGATTCGCTCGGAACCGCCCAGGTCCGGCAGGTCGACGATGGTGGCGGTCTCCACCACCCGGCCACCGCTGCGGGTGATCAGCTTGGCGGCGGCCAACATGGTGCCGCCGGTGGCGATCAGGTCATCGACGATCAGGATGCGATCACCCTGCTTGAAGGCATCGGAATGAAGCTCCACCTCGGCCTCGCCGTACTCCAGGGTGTAGGTCTCGCTGATGGTGCGGAACGGCAACTTGCCCTTCTTGCGCACCGGCACGAAGCTACAGCCCAGTTCATAGGCCAGCGGCGCGCCGACGATGAAGCCGCGGGCATCGATGGCGGCGATGGCGTCGAGATCCATCTCCTGGTAACGGTGGACGAAGCTGTCGATCAGCTTGCGGAAAGCCGCGCTGTTCTGCAGCAGCGGCGTGATGTCGCGAAAGTTGACCCCCGGCTGCGGCCAGTCGGGGACAGTGCGGATCACGGACTTGATGTAGTCGCCGTAGATGCTCATCGATTCGGGTCTCGGTGAGTGGGTGCAAGCGGTGGATCAGTCGAGGAACAGGAACTTGGCCGCGAACAGCAGCGCCAGCACGATCACCGCGGGGTTCAGGTCCTGGAAACGACCGGACAGGGTCTTGATGGCAGCGTAGCTGATGAAGCCCAGCGCGATGCCCTCGGCGATGGAGAAGGTCAGCGGCATGGCCAGGGCGGCAATCAGCACCGGAGCGGCGTCGGTGGGGTCTTCCCAATTGGCATGGGCCAGGCTACCGGCCATCAGTACCGCCACGTAGAGCAGCGCCCCGGCAGTGGCATAGGCGGGGATGGAGCCCGCCAACGGCGCGAAGAACAGGCTGATCAGGAACAGCGCAGCCACCACCACGGCGGTCAAGCCGGTGCGCCCGCCGGAGGCGATGCCCGCGGTGGACTCGATGTAGCTGGTGGTGGTCGAGGTGCCGAGCACCGCACCGGCCATGGAGGCGCCGCTGTCGGCCATCATGGCGCGGCCAATGCGCGGCAGCTTGCCGTCCTTGTCCAGCAGCTTGCCGCGATGGGCCACTCCCACCAGGGTGCCGGAGGTGTCGAAGAGGTCGACGAACAGGAAGGCGAAGATCACGCTGAGCATGGCGATATCCAGCGCGCCCCACAGGTCCAGCGCCATGAAGGTGGGCGCGATGGAGGGCGGCATGGACATCAGCCCACCGTACTCGTTATGGCCCAGCAGCATAGCGATCACGGTGATGCCCAGGATGCCGATCATCACCGCCCCGGTGACCTTCAGGTAGGCCAGGGCCGTGATCACGAAGAAGCCCAGCAGCGCATAGAGGGCGGGCGGCTGGGAAAGATCGCCGAGCGCCACGTAGGTGGCCGGATTGGAGACCACGATGCCGGCATTCTTCAGGGCGATCATCGCCAGGAAGAGACCGATACCGGCGGCGATACCCAGGCGCAGGGAGAGCGGAATGGAGTTGATGATCCACTCTCGCACCTTGAAGATGCTGAGCAGGAAGAAGCAGAAGCCGGAGAAGAAGACCGCACCGAGCGCCGCCTCCCAGGTGTAGCCCATGCCCAGCACGACGCCATAGGTGAAGAAGGCGTTGAGCCCCATCCCCGGCGCCTGGGCGATGGGGTAGTTGGCCCACAGCCCCATGATCAGACAGCCGATGGCCGCGGCCAGGCAGGTGGCGACGAAGACCGCGCCATAATCCATGCCCGCCTCGGAGAGGATGCTGGGGTTGACGAAGATGATGTAGGCCATGGTCA
>PWIZ01000253.1 GCA_003560175.1 Halomonas sp.
GTCCAGGTGGTCACTGATGGGGCAGTCGCTGCGGCCGGAGCGCGGGCTGCGGCCCTGGACGCGATCCAGGGCGTAGGCAAATGCGTGCTGACAGGCGCGCTCGGCCACGCCGATGCCCTGGATCCCCACTTTGTGGCGCGCCTCGTTCATCATGGTGAACATGTGGTTGAGGCCGCGGCCCTCCTCGCCCACGAGGTAGCCGATGGCGCCGTCGTTCTCGCCGAAGCTCAGGGTGCAGGTAGGGGATCCGTGAATGCCCAGCTTGTGTTCGATGGAAGCGCAGACCACATCGTTGCGCTCGCCCAGGGAGCCATCGGCATTGACCAGGAACTTGGGCACCAGGAACAGCGAGATGCCTTTGTTGCCCTCGGGGGCGTCCGGCTTGCGCGCCAGGACCAGGTGGATGATGTTCTCGGCGGCGGCGTGGTCGCCCCAGGTGATATAGATCTTCTGGCCGAACAGCCGATACTGGCCGGAGCCATCCTCGCTGGGCACGGCACGGGTTCGCACCTTGGAGAGGTCTGAGCCCGCCTGGGGCTCGGTGAGGTTCATGGTGCCGGTCCAGATGCCCTCGACCAGCTTCGGCAGATAGATCGCCCGCTGCTCGTCGCTGCCGTGGTGGGCCAGGGCCTCGATGGCGCCGGCGGTAAGCATGGGACACAGGCCCAGCGCCATGTTGGCGCCATGCAGCATCTCCTGCACGGCGCTGGCCACGACCTCGGGCAGCCCCTGGCCGCCCAGCGCCTCGGAGACGCCGATGCCGTTCCAGCCACCCTCGGCGTAGGCCTGATAGGCCTCGATGAAACCGTCGGGCAGGGTCACGCTGCCATCATCGCGGCGGGTACAGCCCTGGCGGTCGCCGGTGTCATTGAGGGGAGCCCATACCTCGCCAGCCAGCCTGGCGGCCTCCTCCAGCACGGCCTCGACCAGATCAGGGCTGGCCTCCTCGAAGCCGGGCAGCGAGAGCGAGCCAAACTCCAGCAGCTCCTCCAGTACGAAGCGGATGTCACGAACGGGGGCGGCAAAATAGTTCATCGGTGCACCTTGGGAAAAATGATAGCAACGATAGTAGATATACTACTTTTCGCCGACCATTATCCCAAAGTCTTAGCCGCGGTCGATCCACGGCTCGATCCCCGGCAGATCCGCCTGGGCAGGTTCCTGCTCCGCCTCTTCCGCGTCGAAATAGGCGACGTGCGACTCATCGGCCGCTGGCGGGCCGACCATCGGCTCGGCCACGTCCACCTCGGGCACCGTCCCGGAGAGATCCTCCATGTGCTCGTGCTCGGCCGCTCCCAGCAGCTGCTCCTCGGTGACCGCCAGCTCGGCCCCCGCCGAGGACATGGGCGTGGAGGGCGAAAACGGTGCCACCGGCACCGGCGCCGGGCGCACGCTGCGCCGCCAGCCGAAGAAGGCCACCAGGAACAGACCCAGGGCGCCGAAGCTCCAGAACAGGCCGGCATCGCCCAGGACCCCCATCACCGGCGAGATCAGCGGCGGGCTGATCGCCGAGCCGATGGCGTTGATCAGCAGCAAGCCTTGGCTCATGCGCACCAGGGCGCCTGCCGGCGCCCGGTCGGCGGCATGGCCCACCGCCACCGGGTAGAGCGAGAAGACCCCGCCGCCGAGCAGGAACAGCAAGGCGGCCAGGCTCCATAGATTCAGCGGCAGGAACAGCACCGCCGCGGAGATCAGCGTGCAGAAGGCGCCAATGATGATCAGCACCAGCTGGCGGTCGTGGCGATCCGACCAGCGCCCTACCGGGTACTGCAACAGCAGGGCCCCGAGCACCACCACCGCCATCATCTGGCCGATCCGATCCACCGGCAGGCCGATGCGCTGCAGGTAGAGCGGCAGCAGGGAGTAGACCGCTGCCACCGCGATGCCGGAACCGAAGCTGCCCATCACCCCAGTGGGGGTCAGGGTGATCAGGCGATGGGGCGGCAGCGGCTCGGCCTTCTCGATCAGCGGCGAGACCCGGGGGATCATCGCCATGGGCAGCACCGACAGCGAGGCCAGCATGCCGATCACCATGAAGGAGGCCGGCCCGCCCATGGCCTCGGTGACACCCAGCAACAGCTGACCGAGCACACCGGCGGCGTAGAGCGAAATCATGTAGAGCGCCAGCAGGCGCCCACGCACCTTCTGGTCGCCGGCGGTAAGCAGCCAGCTCTCGATGACCAGGTAGACCCCCACCGTGGCCCAGCCGCCGACCAGGCGCAGCGCGAACCAGGCCCAGGGGTGATCCACTAATCCCTGCAGCAGCACGGTGACAGCCACCAGCGATGCGAAGCTGCCATAGGCGCGAATATGGCCGATGCGCAGCAGCAACCGATCGTTGAGCATGGCCCCCAGCGCCAGGCCGATGAAGTAGGCCGAGGAGACCCAGCCAATCAACACCGCCGACTCGCCGGCCGCATCCAGGCGCAGGGTGATCACCGTGGAAAGGAAGCCATTGCCGATGCCGAGGATAAAGAGCCCGAGCAGCGGCGCCAGGGCCATGGTCAGCAGTTGCCGCGACATTGCATGCCTCACATCGAGAGGGAAAACAGGAAGGGTGGCAGACAGCGAGGACTCTCGTCTGCCCGGCGGACCGGAAGCGGCGCCTCGGCCGGCCAGCGAGAAACCGAAGCGCGCGAATCATACGCCCGATTGGCGGCGAGTCAATCGCTTTCCTGCGGGCACTTCAGGAGCCAGGAATGGACTCCTCCATAGCCACGCATTCGGCCGAGTCGTCCGCATCCGAAAAAGGGTCAGCCTTTCTGCAGCAGCACCACATCGGCAGCGGGAAACTCGACGGTCATCCCCAGTTCGTCGGCCAGCCAGCGGAAGCTTGCCTCGCTGAAAAAGGCCACATGGGTAGGGTCGAGGATATAGTGCCAACGCGTGAACGCCTCTCGGTCGGTGACCCGCTTGGTCATCAGCCCCAGCCAGCCAGCGGGGCGCAGCAGACCCGACAGCCGCGCCAGCTCCCAGCCGGGCTCGAACAGGTGTTCAACCACCTCGGTGGCAGTGATGAAATCGTACTCGCCCTCCAGCACGCAGGCATCCGGCGCGTAGAAGGGGTCATAAATCGCCATGGGGTGCCCCGCCTCCTCGAACATTACCGACAGCGTCGGCCCGGGGCCCGCGCCGAAGTCCAGCCCCCGGTCGCCCGGTGCCAGCTTTTCGCGTAGCGGAGCCACGAGCCTTGCCAGGAACTGGCGATAGCCCGCATCGTCGGGGGAGTTCTCGTGCTGGTCGTAGACCGCCCGCTCCTCCTCCGGGCCGAGCCGGAAAGCCGGCGGCACGAATACCAGGTCGCAGCGCTGGCACTGGTGATACTCGCGTCGTGCATCGCGGTGGTAGCAGGCCGTGCGATCAGATGCGCATAGCGGGCAGATCGGCATCGTCGTATCCTCTGTGCCAGAACATTCTTTCCAAGGAGTTGTGAATGCTGTCAGGTCTGGACCATCTGGTCATCACCGTGACCGACATTTCCCGGGCGGTGGACTTCTACTCCCGGGTACTTGGGCTGGAAGTGCGCTACCGCGACCGCGAGCGGGTCGACTTGATCCTTGGCGACCTGGCCCTGCGCCTGCACTGGACCGCCACCGATATCGAACCCCGTGCCGCCACCCCGACCCCCGGCAGCCTGGATCTCTGCCTGCGCAGCCTGCTGCCCCTGGACGAGGTGGCCCGCCACCTCGAGGCGCTGGAAGTGGAAATAGAGCTGGGCCCGGTCCCCCGCCAGGGCGCCACCGGCATGCTGGAGTCGCTCTACCTGCGCGACCCAGACGGCAACCTGATCGAGATCAGCCGCCCCCAGCGCCAGGCGAGCCCCGCGGAAGACGCCGGCGACTGAGCCGCCCGGCCACCCGGCCGCCGGTGGCATTGTTCCCGGCGGCCGGTATCATGGGCGCCTGACATTCGCCCATCTTCAGGGACGCCCCATGAACGACGACTTCCGGAATGACGGGGTTCAGAACGACAACGTCATTACCGAACCGCAAAAGTCCCCCGATACCACCATGCCCATGGTGGTCTACGCTCTCTACCTGGTCAGCTTCGTGGTGGGTTTCACCTCGGTGATCGGCGTCGTGATCGCCTACGTCTACCGCGGCAAGGGTCCAGCGTGGCTCGACGAACACTACCGCTACCAGATCCGCACCTTCTGGATCGGCCTGCTCTATGCCACCATCGCCTCCGTTCTGGCGCTGGTGGCCATCGGTATTCCGCTGCTGATCGCCCTGGCGGTGTGGCTGATCGTCCGCTGCGTCAAGGGCTTCCGCGGCCTCCAGGAGAAGCGGGCGCCGGACAACGTGAGCACCTGGCTGTTCTAGGCAGGAACCTACAGGCAAGGACCCATGCGATATGGCCGAGACCCGCTCCCACTCTCACCCCCGCCGAGCCCGCGCCATTGCCGCGCTGTGGAAGGCGCTGGCCGGCCGACGGCTGTCCAGCCTGTGGGGGCTATCGCGGATCATCGGTCCGCTTGTCCACCGCTTCAGTCGCCGCGAGCGCGAGGTCACCGAGATCAACCTGCGCGAGGCCTACCCCGAGCGAGATGAGACCGATCGCCGCCGGTTGGCGCGGGCGAGCCTGACCCACTCCGCCGCCACTATGCTGGAGCTGGGCTTCGCCTGGATGGATGACCCCGAGCGGGTCGAGGCCTCGATTCTGGCCGTGCACGGCCGCGAACTGCTCGACGGGGCCCGCGCCGAAGGGCGCGGGGTGATCGTGCTGGCCCCCCACTTCGGCAACTGGGAAGTGCTCAATTTCTGGCTCTCCGGCCATTTCCCCTTCACCGCCATGTACGAGCCGCCCAAGATCGCCGAGCTCGACGCCGTCACTCGCCAAGGGCGAGAGCGCATGGGCGCGAGCCTGGTCCCCACCAATCCTCGCGGCGTGGCCGCTCTACTCAAGGCGCTCAAGCGCTCAGAAGCGATCGGCATCCTGCCCGACCAGGAGCCCGACTGGGGCAGCGGCGTCTTCGCTCTTTTCTATGGCCGTCCCGCCTATACCGCCACCCTGCTACCCAAGCTGGTGGCGCGCACCGAGGCCCGGGTCGTCACCGGCGTCGCGCGGCGTATTCCCGGCCGCGGCTTCGAACTCCACTTCCTCGCCGCCGACGAGCGCGTCTATGCCACCGACGAGGGCGAGTCCGCCACCGGCGTCAACGCCTGCGTGGAGGCCGCCATCGCCCTGGACCCGGCCCAGTACCAGTGGGAGTACAAGCGCTACCGCAAGGTGGTGGAAGAGCAGCAGGGGCATCCGGAGCACCGCCGCTTCAGGCTCTACTGAGGTTCTTCAATAATCGGAGGCGGGTCACTCCCGCCCGTAACGGTCATTAAGTCTCACGATGTCGTCCTCGCCCAGGTAGCTCCCGGACTGCACCTCGATCAACTCCAGGGGGATCAGCCCGGGGTTCTCCAGGCAATGCACCCGCCCCACGGGGATGAAGGTCGACTCGTTCTCACCCACCAGGAAGGTCTGGTCGTCCAGGGTCACCCGGGCGGTGCCGCTGACCACGATCCAGTGCTCGGCGCGATGGTGGTGGAGCTGCAGCGACAGCCGCGCGCCGGGCTTCACCGTGATGTGCTTGACCTGGTGGCGCTCGCCACCGTCCACCGTCTCGTAGTGGCCCCAGGGACGGAAGACCGTGGGGGTCTGGCGGGTCTCCGGGCGGCCGCTGGCCTCGAGGCGCTCGACCAGCCCACGCAGCGCCTGGCTGCTGGCGCGGTCGGCCACCAGCACCGCATCACTGGTCTCGACGATCACCAGGTCCTCCACCCCCAGGGTCGCCACCAGCCGCGACTCCGCATGCACCAGCAGGCCACGGCTCGCCTCGCAGACGACATCGCCCCACAGGGCGTTGCCGTCGCCGTCGCGGGGCAGCACCTCCCACAGCGCCTGCCAGGAGCCGATGTCGCTCCAGCCTGCGTCCAGCGGCACCATGGCCGCCCGGTCGGTACGCTCCATCACCGCCACGTCGATGGACTCGGCGGGGCACGCAAGGAAGGCCGCCTGGGCGGGGCGCAGGAAATCCAGGTCCGCAGCGGCGCCATCCAGGGCCTCGCGACAGGCGTCGAGGATCGCCGGGGCGTGGATCGAGAGGGCCTCAAGGGCATCCACCGGACGCAGCACGAAGATCCCGCTGTTCCAGTAGTGGTCGCCGGCGGCCAGGAAGGCCTCGGCCCGGGCGGCGTCGGGCTTCTCGACGAAGCGCGCCACCACGAAGCCTTCGCTACCCAGGGGGGCACCGGCCTGCAGGTAGCCA